>CADBNA010000292.1 GCA_902795835.1 uncultured Lachnospiraceae bacterium
ACAGATGACCGGTGTGCGATTCTGGAGATGGCGCAGGCCTCCGGACTTACCCTTATTTCAGAGGACAGAAGAAATCCGCTGTATACGTCCAGCTTCGGGACCGGCGAACTGATTCGTGACGCATTGGACAGGGGCTTTCGCCAGATTTCCATTGCGATCGGAGGAAGCGCCACGAATGACGGAGGAATGGGATGCGCCAGAGCCCTCGGCGTAAGATTTCTTGCAGAAGACGGACGGGAACTGGAGGGACGGGGAATCGATCTGGAGAAGGTGTATTCCATAGATATTTCAGGACTGGATCCGCGGCTGAAGAGCACCGGGATAACGGTTATGTGCGACGTGACAAATCCCCTGTGCGGTGAAAACGGCGCCACCCGTACATTCGGAGCTCAGAAAGGGGGAACGCCCCCGGTTCTGGACAGGCTGGAGAAAGGCATGCGGAATTACAGGGATGTGATCCGGCGGCAGTTTGCCATTGATCCCGACGCCATCCCCGGGGCAGGAGCCGCGGGCGGACTCGGGACAGCCCTCACCGTCTTTCTGGGCGGCAGGATGAAATCCGGCGTCAATGCGGTGCTGGATCTGATTGACTTTGACAGGAGACTGGAGGGCGTTGATCTGGTGGTGACCGGTGAGGGACGTACAGACTGGCAGAGCTGTTTCGGAAAAGTCATGCAGGGGATCGGAGAACGTGCCGGGGCAAAAGGAATACCGGTTGTCGGATTGTGCGGTTCGCTCGGAAAAGGAGCGGATCAGATTTTTGACCACGGGATCTGCTCACTTATGACTGCCGTAGATGCACCGATGTCACTTGAAGAAGCCATTGACCGGGCGGAAGAATTATATTATTCCGCGGCAGTGCGCATGTTCCGGCTGATACAGACGGGTATGAAGCTGGGACACAGGCTGTGATCCCTGTCCCCGGAATTCTTCAGGAATAAAGCAGTCCAAAGATCCTATTCCTGTTGCCGCTGGAGGTAATCATGAACAGAGAAGAAGAACTGATAAAAGAATATGCCCTGGTGGCCCATCCTGAGGGCGGATGGTTTTCCGAATGCTACACATCAGAGAATATGTGTGACGACAGGGCACTGGCAGGCAGTATTTTCTTCTTGCTTCGAAGAGGAGAAAGATCGGTTTTTCACCAGATTGACTGTGATGAGATCTGGTATTACCACGAAGGCTGCGGAATGCGGATTACTGTACTTACGGAAGCTGCACACGGGGAGTATCTGCTGGGAAGCAATCTGAAAAAAGGTGAGAGGGCGATGGTTGTCGTACCCAAAGGGGCTGTTTTTTCTGCGGAAAACGTCAGTGAAGACGGGTACACCTTTGTCTCCTGTATGACCGCACCGAAGTTTTCCTATGACGGATTTCGCTTTGTTTATGAAGAAGAACTCAGGAGAAAGTATCCTGATCTTCCGGAAGAATGGTATCATCAGGCTAATAAAGAATGGAACTGTCCTGCCTCTAAGGAATGGTATCATTCTGCCTTTAAAGAAAAGAAAAGAATACGTGTCATGGTAAGAGGCGCGGGAGATCTGGGAAGCGGAACGATTCACAGACTGTTCCGGGCAGGTTTTCCGGTGCTGGCGGTGGAGCAGGAACATCCCTCGGCAATCCGGAGGATGGCAGCTTTTTCTGAGGCAGTATATAAGGGAAAGACAGAGGTAGAGGGAGTGACAGCTGTCCTTGCAGAAGATCCGGAGCAGGCTGAGAGAATTCTCCGGGAGGGCAGGCTGCCCGTAATGATCGATCCGGCAGGCGATATGATCCGGGTGTGGAAACCGGATGTACTTGTCGATGCCACCCTGAGCAAAAAAAACACCGGGATTTCGATGGATCTGGCATCCCTGACCATTGGCCTCGGCCCCGGATTTGAAGCTGGTAAAGATGTGACTTGTGTTGTGGAAACGATGCGGGGCCATGACCTGGGCAGGATTCTGACGCGTGGAACCGCCCTGCCGGATACGGGTGTCCCGGGCATCATCGGCGGATATGGGAAAGAACGGGTGATTCACGCTCCTGCCGCGGGGCTTTTCCGGCAGGTCTGCCGGATTGGAGATGTGGTAAGGGAAAATGACAGGATTGGGTTTATTGAAACGGAATGCGGGGATGTTGATGTCAGGACAAAAATCAGCGGTGTACTCCGCGGTATTCTTCCTGACAGATTTCCAGTATCTGCCGGGTTCAAGACCGCGGATGTAGATCCCCGTGTGGACGAAAAGAAAAACTGCCATACCATTTCTGACAAATCCAGATGTATCGCCGGCAGTGTTCTGGAAATCGTGTGTGCATTTGAAAGAAATGGCGGTGAGAAACATAAATGAGGAATGAATACCGTCAGGTTCCCAGGACAGGCGTCATCCTGATGGCGGCGGGCCGCTCCGAGCGATTCGGGCGGAACAAGCTGCTGGCGGATTTCGGAGGAAGGCCTCTGGTGACCTATGCGATGCAGCTCTTGCGGAATCTGCGGGAACCATGGGCGCCGGTTTCAGAACCAGGGAATGAACCCTGTATTTCTGCAGATCCCCATGTGATAACCTGCCATGATGAAGTGGCGGCTCTCAGCCGGCAGTACGGGCTGTCCTGCACAGTCTATGGGGGCGGTCTGCAAAGTGATACGATTCGGGCCGCACTGGGAATTCCGGAAGCAGGAACCTGGAGCGGCTGTCTGTTTATGACCGGGGATCAGCCTTATCTGACAATGGAAAGCGTCATAAGACTGCTGCAGGCTTTTGCGGCTGATCAGCAGCAGATCTATCGTCTTGCCTGGGGAGATCAGGCTGGGAATCCGGTTCTTTTTCCGGCACGATATTTTGAGATTCTCAGGAAAATGCAGGGAGACTCCGGAGGAAACAGTCTGATACGGAAGCAGAATCTTCCCGTCATTCTTCTGCAGGCAGGGTCAGAACGTGAACTGCTTGACGCAGATACAGAAGAGGAACTGCAGTACCTGGAGACATGCGGAAAATGACAGAGACGATGCACCGTCTGGAGACACGCGGAAAATGAAAAAGGCGCAGCACTGCTTCCGGACGCGCTGAAAACAGAAGAGGAATACTAACAGATCATTATCATGAGTACATACAGAGAAAACGTTGAAGCGATTATCACTTGTCTTGGCGGCCCGGGCAACATCACCTCTGTTTCAAACTGCATGACCAGGCTCAGGGTAGTTGTTGCGGATGAAGCTCTGACAGATGAAGCGGCATTAAAAGCGCGGGCTGATGTCCTGGGAGTTGTCCATGACCGCCGCTGTTTTTATGAAGTTGTAGTAGGACCCGGAAAAAGCAGGAAATATGCGGATCTGTGTGCCGAAATGGGTCTGGCACGGGGAACCGGCATGTCTGTACCTGGCATCAGCTGGGGCAGGCCTGCATCTGTCAGCAGCAGTGACGGACCGGAATCTGCCAGCGGCAGGCCTGGAGCGCCGGCTGAAAATCTTCAGAATAATATGGCAGGAATAAAAAACGGACAGAAAGAGAACCGAGTAAGAACCGCCCTGAAAACGGTGGGAGATATTTTTGTTCCGCTGATCCCCGGCGTCATAGCGGCAGGACTCTGCTCCGGAATTGCCTCGCTGATTACCCAGCTGGTGCCCGGATATGCCGATATAAAAGTCTGGAATATTGTCTACAATGTTCTGTCTCTGATCAACACTTCTTTCATGACCTACATCACCGCCTGGGCGGGATACCGGGCCGCAGAACGCTTCGGGGCGACGCCGATTCTGGGCGGGATGCTTGGCATGATCACTTCTCTCGACGGCATCAATACGATCTCCGCCCAGCTGGGAATGTACAATACAGATGCGCCGCTGGCCTCTGTTCTGCGCAGCGGAAGAGGAGGCGTGCTTGCTGTCATTTTCGGAGTGCTGTTATTATCTTTTGTTGAAAAAAAGATCCGGGCCTTCATGCCGGAGTCTCTGGATATTGTATTTACACCTGTTTTGACACTTCTGGTCTGCGTTGTTCCGTATATTCTGGTTTTCATGCCTCTGCTTGGCTTTGTGTCTTCCGGTCTGGTCTGGGTTTTCAGCCAGCTGTGTTTTTCACAGAGCATTTTGGTGAGGATATTTGCCGGGTTTGCTGCTGCTGCG
>CADBNA010000293.1 GCA_902795835.1 uncultured Lachnospiraceae bacterium
ACCATATGTCCATGAATTCAGCCGGCCGGTGATCCGGATCAGTTCCTGAAGCTGTGTACAGGGGCGGGGATCCGCCCGGTCCGGTTGATAAAGGCATCGCAGGAAAAGCGGCTGACCGGCATGATCGGGGCGCTTCCGAGCAGGCCTCCGAACTCCAGCACATCACCCACCGATTTCCCGATTGCGGGAATCAGGCGGACCGCCGTCGTCTTCTGATTGACCATCCCAATAGCCATTTCGTCGGCGATAATGCCGGATATCGTCGTGCTCTTCGTATCGCCGGGAATCGCGATCATATCCAGTCCGACAGAGCACACACACGTCATCGCCTCCAGCTTCTCCAGGCTCAGCGAGCCGCGGTTCACCGCATTGATCATGCCCTGGTCTTCGCTGACAGGGATAAAGGCTCCGGAAAGGCCGCCCACATAAGAGGAAGCCATGACGCCTCCCTTCTTCACCTGGTCATTCAGGAGGGCAAGCGCAGCCGTCGTCCCCGGGGCGCCGGTTGATTCAAGGCCGATCTCCTCGAGAATATCCGAAACGGAATCTCCCACGGCAGGCGTGGGCGCCAGAGAGAGATCCAGGATGCCGAACGGAACGCCAAGGCGGCGGGACGCTTCCTGCGCCACCAGCTGGCCGACGCGCGTCACCTTGAACGCCGTCTTCTTGATGGTCTCGCAGAGCACCTCAAAGTCAGCGCCGCGCACCTTTGTCAGGGCATGCTTCACCACGCCCGGTCCGGATACGCCGACATTGATCACCACATCGGGCTCGGTCACCCCGTGAAAGGCGCCGGCCATAAACGGATTGTCATCGGGCGCATTGCAGAAGATGACCAGTTTTGCGCAGCCCAGACAGTCGTTCTCCCTGGTGGCCTCCGCCGTATTCCGCACGATCTCTCCCATCAGCTTAACGGCGTCCATATTGATGCCGGCTTTGGTTGAACCCACGTTGACGGAACTGCAGACCTTCTGCGTTCTGGAAAGCGCCATCGGGATGGACCGGATCAGAAGCTCATCGGCCCGGGTCATGCCCTTTGACACAAGCGCCGAGTAGCCGCCCAGAAAATTGATGCCCACTTCTTCGGCAGCCCGGTCCAGCGTTTCGGCAATGGTCACAAAATCCTCCGGGCTGCGGCAGGCGGATCCGCCTACAAGGGCGATCGGCGTGACGGAGATCCGCTTGTTGACAATCGGGATCCCGTATTCCGCCTCGATTTCCCTGCCGGTATCCACCAGAGAGCGGGCCGTGGTCGTAATTTTGTCGTAGATCTTTTTATTCAGCTTGTCGAGATTCGCGTCTGTACAGTCCAGAAGGCTGATCCCCATCGTAATCGTGCGGACATCCAGGTTCTCATTCTCGATCATCTCGTTGGTTTCATTGACTTCAAATATGTTGATCATAGAATCCGCCTCTTTTCTGCCCGGCTTCTTCAGACTCTGTGCATCATGTCAAAGATGTCTTCCCGCTGGCAGTGAATCATCACACCGATCTCATTGCCGACCGCTTTCAGATCCTCTGCGAGTTCTGCGGTCGTCTTTGAGGACCTGGAAGTATCAGTGATCATCATCATATGAAAATAGCCCTGCAGGATGGTCTGGGAGATCTCCTCAATGTTGACCTGGTTGTCTGCCAGATAGACACAGACCTTCGCGATGATGCCGACGGTATCCCTGCCTGTTACGGTGATGATTGTTTTTTTCATGTCTTAATCCTCTCTGTTCAGAACTCCAGCATCTCGCCGACCTGGTCCCGGCGCGCCACATCAATCGGAAAATCGCCGGCTTTCCACGGGTTGTCTCCCATGGTCACTTCCGCGCACACGGTCTCATAGGCCAGCGCCGGGTAATTGTTTTCCTGGCTCAGATGTCCGAGCAGGATGTGTTTCAGCCCGTCGTGCAGGATCTCGCACAGCAGCTGCCCCGACGTCTCATTGGAGAGATGGCCGTGGTCACTGAGAATGCGCCGTTTGAGCGGATAGGGATACCGGCCCGTCTCGAGCATGCGGACATCGTGGTTGGCTTCCAGCAGAACGGCATCCGCAAACTGCAGGTGACGGATCGTATAATCCGTATATGTCCCCATATCCGTGGCAATAGCCGCGGACCGCTTTCCGCTGCTGATGCGGTAGGCGACGGGGTCGGCTGCGTCATGGGAGATGGAAAACGGCTCGATTGTCATGTCCCCCACCTGAACGGGCTCGTCAGGATGCACCTCATGGAACAGATCTTCCGCTATTGCGCCGACAGAACTGCAGCGGCGTATCTCCCGTATCGTGGCTGCCGTGGCATAGATCGGCAGTCCCAGCTTCCTCGCCAGCACCCCCAGTCCCCGTATATGGTCAGAGTGCTCATGTGTAACAAATATGGCGTCCAGATCCCTGCCGGTATAGCCGAATGACTGCAGGCCCTGCTCTACCCTTTTCCCGCTGAGGCCGGCGTCAAACAGCAGAGAGGTCGTCTCGCTCCCCGCAAAAATACAATTGCCGCTGCTGCCGCTGGCCAGACTGCACAGTTTCATAATCCCCTTTACTCCCCTGATAATTCTTTCATGCGCCGGCGGATCTGCTCCTTTGTCTCGTCGAGCGTGCCGCTGTTGTCGATCACCGCCGTGCAGCGGCGCCGGAACTCCGAATCCGGCATCTGGCTGTTCATGATAGCCGTCGTTTTCTCATCCGAATACCCGCGGGTCTCGGCCAGTCTCCTCCTGCGCACCTGTTCATCTGCATAAATGTACCACACTTCATCGCAGATTTCATCATAATTCTCTTCCAGCAGAAGGGCGGCTTCCAGTACATACAGGTCTGTCCCGTCCCGCCTGCACTCTTCGATGTCACGGATTACATACTGACGGACGGCAGGGTGAACGATGGCATTGACCGCCTGCCGCAGATCCTCATTTTCAAAGATCTTTTCCGCCGTCTTTTTCCGGTCCAGCCTGCCATCCGGGCCGTACACCTCTTCGCCGAGCAGGGCAGTAAGGGCCTCGCAGCAGGGACCGCCTCTGTCCATGAGGCCGTGTGCCGCCTCATCCGCAAGCATCAGGTGCGCGCCGTATTCCTTTTCCAGTATTGACAGAATTTCGCTTTTTCCGGCTCCCACTCCGCCGGTAACGCCCAGTAAAATCATAACCCCTCACTTTGCCTCATACCAGGAATGACCGATGTGCATATCAACTTCAAGCCGGACGGCCAGGTCCGCCGCATGCATCATCTCCTCTGTCAGCAGGCGGCCCACGCTCCCGGCCTCATCCTCGGGAGCCTCAATCAGAAGTTCATCGTGCACCTGCAGGATCAGCCTCGATTTCCAGCCCTCGTCCCGCAGACGGCGGCTGACCCGGATCATGGCGATCTTGATGATATCTGCCGCTGTTCCCTGAATCGGCGCATTTTTGGCCACGCGTTCCCCGAACTGCCTCTGCATGAAATTGCCGGATTTAAGCTCCGGCATGGGACGGCGCCGCCCATACAGCGTCTCGGAATAGCCTTTCGTCTTTGCCTTTTCCACCAGGCCTTCCAGGAAGGACCTGATCCCGGGGTAGGTGCGGTAATACTGCTCTATGTAATCGGCGGCTTCTTTTCTGCTGATTCCCAGATCTTCACTCAGTCCGAAAGAACTGATGCCATAGACGATCCCGAAATTTACCGCTTTGGCATTTCTTCTCTGCAGCGGCGTCACCTCGTCAAAGGGAACGTGGAAAACCTGCGAAGCCGTTATGGCATGAATGTCTTTTTCAGAGCGGTACGCGGCGATCAGTTTCTCATCGCCGGACATATGCGCCAGCACGCGCAGTTCAATCTGTGAGTAATCCGCATCCAGGAACACACAGCCCTCTTCCGGCACAAATACCTTCCGGATCTGACGTCCCAGTTCCATCCGCACGGGAATGTTCTGCAGATTCGGATCAGCGCTGCTGATGCGTCCGGTAGCGGTGATGGTCTGGTGAAATGTGGAATGGATCCTGCCGTCATCCGAGACCAGCGCCGCCAGGCCGTCGGCATATGTTGACTTAAGCTTGGTCAGGGTCCGGTATTCCAGTATGTCTGACACGATCGGCGCCTCGGGTGCCAGCTTTTCAAGCACATCCGCGGCGGTTGAAAAACCGGTTTTTGTCTTTTTCCCGCCGGGGAGCTTCATTTTTTCGAACAGAATCTCGCCGAGCTGCTTCGGGGAATTGATGTTAAATGTCTCACCGGCCTGCTCATAGATGCGGCTTTCAAGTGTCGCGATGCCTTCTTCGAGGCTGCGCCCGTACTCCTCCAGCTTTTCGGGGAGGATCCGTATGCCGCAGGACTCCATGGAAGCCAGGGTAAAGACAAGCGGCATTTCTATTTCGGCAAAAAGCTGCCGCATGCCGTTCTTCTCCAGTTCCTTTTCCATGGCGCTTTTCGCCGCAAGAGCCGTATAGGCCATCTGTCCGGCGTAAAGAGCCGCCTCCCTGCTGCTCATTTTTTCAGCCGGCGGTTTTTTCTTTCCCTGGAATATTTCCTCAGCGGAAAGAATCGTCACAGACGTATAGGTCCCCGCAATTGTATCACAGGGATACTCATTTGCCAGCGGATTCAGCAGATAAGCCGCAATCCGGATATCAAAACACTTGTCAGCCGCCTCCAGCAGGCGCGGGGATGCGTGAAGCATTTCCTTCAGCCCGTATACGGCAAGCTGCGCGGTCCCCTCCGCGACAGACTGCAGCATCTCCTTCAGATCCTCTTCTGCGGCAGACTCTCCCGCCGGAATATAGCAGGCCCCTATGGCGCCCTCTTCCCGGATGGCAAGCGCCAGGCCGGCGATGCGGGTTTTTCCTGTCCTGCGGTCCATATCCGCCAGCAGATACGCGCCGGCCTCCGGAGCGGCTGCGGCGCGGTCCGCAAACGCGCGGATCTCTTCCCGGTCTGTCAGGATCCGGATATCGGTTTTTTCTTCAGCGCTTCCGGCCGTCTCTTCAAAACGGGGGAGGAGCCGCCGGAATTCCAGGCGTCTGAACAGATCATAGGCTTCCTGTGTATACAGGTTTCCGACTCTGGCCGACTCCAGGTCCAGCTGCACGGGGCAGTCTGTGTTGATCGCAGCCAGCTTTTTTGACAGCTCCGCCAGATCAAAATGGTCCCGCATGGCCTCCATGGCCTTCCGGGGTTTGATCTCCTCTGTATGGGCGCGGGCGTTTTCAATCGTGCCGTATGCCTGCAGAATCTTTGTCGCCGTCTTCTGCCCGACGCCCGGCAGACCCGGAATATTGTCGGCGGAATCGCCCATCAGGGCCTTCAGTTCGATGATCTGAGCCGGACTCAGCTCCCACTCCCTCTGCACATCGTCGGCATAATAGTCTTCCATGACCGTTTTGCCGCCCTTTGTCTTTGGTATGCGTATCAGGACCCTGTCCGTGGCCAGCTGCAGCATGTCCCGGTCCCCGGACACGATGGACACATCCAGCCCCGCTTCCGCAGCCTGTCTGGCCAGCGTGCCCAGAATATCATCTGCTTCGTAGCCCTCCTTTGTCACGATCGGAATTCCCATGGAACGCAGAACCTCCTGCATGAGAGGGACCTGTTCCCGCAGTTCTTCCGGCATGGGTTTACGGGTGCCCTTGTAAGCTTTGTACATATCGTGCCGGAAGGTGGGCGCATGGACGTCAAAAGCTGCCGTCAGATAGTCCGGTTTTTCCTCTTCCAGCAGACGGAACAGAATATTCAGGAATCCGTATACCGCATTTGTGTGAAGGCCTTCTGCGTTTGACAGATCGGGCAGCCCGTAAAATGCCCGGTTCAGAATACTGTGCCCGTCAAGTAAAACAATTTTTTCACCCATCCGAATATCCTTTCCTTATATCCCTTCCTTTTGTCAGTCAAAAAGCCATTCAAAAAAAGCCGTAATGCTGAAAAGCCCCGTCACATCCAGAATCAGAAACAGAAGAAGCAGCAGCGTGAATCCCAGAATCACCAGCTGCAGCCGCCGGATCTTTCTGCTTTTCAGGATCTTCTCCTCCTGCTCCTTCAGATCTTTCTCCAGCATGGGTTTAAAATCAAAAGATCCGCCGGCCTTGTTGTTCCGGTCCAGATAGTCGATCGTCCGGTTCACCATATAATTGGTTTCCAGCTCTTCATAACAGCTTCTGCAGTTCCGGATATGCTCCAGAAAGTGCTCCTGCTGTCTCCCGCTCAGCTTTCCGTCCAGAAAATCCGGAATCATTCCGACGATTTCACGGCAGGTGATCAGTTTTCCGGTAAAGCCGGAATCGGATGTATTCATGGCAGTTCCTTCCTTTTACGTCATTTCCCTGATAAAGCGGGACAGCTCCCGCGGCTTTTCGTAGCGTTCCCGCACCGCAAGCAGTAGCAGCCGGCGGCGGGCGCGGGTCATTCCCACATAGAGCATCCGGCGCTCTTCTTCCAGATCCTCTTCGAGGACTGCCCGGTGCCACGGGATGACGCCCTCATTGACATCGAGAATATAGACAGCGTCATATTCCGTCCCCTTGGCTGCGTGCAGTGTAGACAGGGTCACCATGTCTGCATTCTGCGTTTCCGCGCTGCGGCTGTGCCGGAGTTTTTCTCTGTATGCCGCTATAAACGACTGCCATTCGGCCCAGGTCCGGTGGTTCCCGGCACTCTCCGTAAGCTCGTCGGCTATTTCAAACAGTTCCTCCTCCGCAATCCCCCTGCGTCCGGCATACTCTGACAGGAAGCTGTCATAACCGACGGCCCGGCGGATATAGCGGACGGCGCCTCCCGGATCGAGGGATCCGATCATCTTCAGGTCTTCTTCCATTGCGGCAAGCCGATCTGCCATCCATTCCCTGTCCTCATACCAGCGGTACAGGCTGTCAAAAGATACCTCCCTGTCACCGAAAGCCTGTCTGGACAGATAGCGGTTCGGCCGGTTGGCAATCTGCAGGAAACGGCTTCTCGACCTGTCCCCGTGTCCCAGCTCCAGGTAGGCAAACAGGTCCCGGGCTATCCAGTGGTCAAACAGACAGGGAATGTTTTCCCGCACCCGGAAGGGAATCTGGAAGGCCATGAGCTGCTCCGCAGCCTCGCGGCAGCCGGCATTGGTCCTTACCAGAACTGCCGTCTCCCTGTAGGGGATCCCTTCTGAAACCTGTCTCCGGATGCGCTCCGCCAGATACCTGCATTCCTGTCGGGGATTTGCAAACTGCTCCAGTCTGACCGGCTCTCCGTGGGGTACGTTTGAGAAAATATTCTTGCGGTAGCGCCTGCTGTTGCGGCGGATCAGCCGGCCCGCCGCGGAGAGAATCTCAGGCGTACTGCGGTAGTTTTCTTCGAGCGTGACAACCTGCGCCGCAGGGTAATCCTTCGGAAAACGCAGCATAATCCCGGGACTTGCTCCCCGGAAGCGGTATATGCTCTGGTCATCGTCCCCAACGATAAACAGGTTGTTCTGCGGCGCGGCCAGCATGCGGATGACACTGTACTGCATGGGACTGATATCCTGGAACTCATCCACCAGAATATACGCGAACTTCTTCTGCCAGGCCGACCGTATATCCGGCCTGGCCGTGAGCATCTTCCGGCAGAGAAGAATGATATCATCAAAATCAATTTTTCCCGCCTGCCGCTTACGCTCCTCATACGCCTCCAGGACCTGCCTGAACAGATCCTGCGGAAGCGCAGCCGGATAGTACTTTTCAGGTTCTGTGCCGAGGCCTTTGCAGAGACTGATCTCGCGGATTGTCTGCACAGGCAGTTCCGCTTCCTGCTCCGCATCCGGGGACAGTTCCCGCAGAATCTCCCGTATGAGTACGGCCTTTTCCTCCTCCGGCAGAACCTGCATGCGGGAATGCTGTGTGCGCAGCATCCCGTAAAACACACTGTGAAAAGTGCCGAAGGTCACCCCGGCGGATGCAGTCCCCGCCATCTGCAAAAATCTCTCCTTCATCTCCGCTGCGGCAGCCCGGGTAAAGGTCACCACCAGTATTGATGAAGGAGAGACTCCCTCACGGATCAGCCTGCAGGTTCGTCCCGTAATGACTGCCGTTTTCCCGGATCCGGGGCCTGCAATCACCAGCATGGGGCCGTCTCTGTGCCGGACGGCCTCAAGCTGTGAATCATTGTAATTCCAATCTGCCGTCATCCTTCCGCCTGTTCAATTTTTTTCAGCGCGTCGTGAAGTCTTCTCAGAGACTCCTCCTTCCCCAGAACTTCCATAATGCCGGTGGCGCCGGCCGGAGTCGCCGCCTTGCCGGAAACCGCCGTCCGCAGAGGCCACATAACGGTATTGACCTTCTTTTCCTTTTCCTTTGCATATGCAGAGAGACAGGAAAACAGAGCGTCATTATCAAAGCCGTCCAGCGCCTCCAGCAGGGGCAGCACGTCCGCAATCACTTCCCGGGATGATTCCAGCGTACTCTTTGACTTTTTATTCGTATACATCCCGATGTCGTATTCCGGCATCTCCCGGAAAAATCCAACCTGCTCCTCAATATCCGGCAGCACCTGGATCCTGGTGCGGACCATTTCCGAGACCTTGCGCAGGGCAGCCTCTCCTCCCGGAAGAACCGATCCGGGAAGCGCCGACTCCAGATACGGACGGGCCATGGCGAAGAATGCCTCCTCATCCAGCTGCTTAATATACTCGCCATTCATCCATTTCAGTTTTGTCATGTCAAATACTGCCGGCGATTTGCTGATATGATGATAATCAAACGCTGCTACAAGTTCCGGGAGCGAGAAGATTTCCCTCTCGCCGGCCGGGCTCCAGCCCAGAAGTGCAACGAAATTTACGATGGCGTCTTTCAGGAAGCCCTGTTCCAGCAGGTCCTCGAAGGAAGAGTGTCCGGACCGCTTGCTCAGCTTCTGCCCCTCCTCATTCGTTATCAGCGGACAGTGCACATATACGGGGATCTCCCAGCCGAAAGCCTCATAGATGCGGTTGTACTTGGGTGCAGATGAGAGATACTCATTTCCCCGCACCACATGTGTGATCCCCATCAGATGGTCATCGACCACATTTGCAAAATTGTAGGTCGGATATCCGTCCGACTTGATCAGGATCAGATCGTCCAGCTCCTCATTTGAGACGGTGATGTCGCCGTAGATCTCATCGTGAAAGGTCGTGCTTCCCGTGAGCGGCATGTTGAACCGGATGACATGCGGCACGCCGGCCGCGAGCTTCTCCTGCACTTCCTCCGGAGTAAGATGCAGACAATGCTTATCATATGCGGAAATCTCCTTGCCGGCCACGCTGCGCTTCAGTTCAGACAGCCTCTCCGGGCTGCAGAAGCAATAATACGCATCCCCCTGGCTGATCAGCTGCTCTGCGTACTTCTGGTAGATGCCCTGGCGGCAGCGCTCACTCTGCACATACGGCCCGACGCCGCCGTCCCTGTCCGGGCCTTCATCATGAATCAGGCCTGTCTCCTCCAAAGTGCGGTAAATGATCTCAAGCGCGCCTTCCATAAAGCGTTCCTGATCCGTGTCCTCTATGCGGAGCATAAAGCGGCCGCCCTCATGTTTCGCGATCAGGTAAGAATACAGTGCCGTTCTCAGATTGCCTACATGCATCCGGCCCGTCGGGCTGGGAGCAAAACGTGTCTTTACTGTCATCAAAAATCTGTCCGCCGTCAGTCATGCGGCGGATATGCCTCCCTCATTATTTTTTCGATATCACCGATACATACACAGTCAGCTGCCTGATCCGAATAATTGGAAACCCTGTTCACCAGAGCGATCCGGTCGCCGTTAAAGTATCTGGCCATGGAACCCAGCGTGGACTGCAGGCTGCAGCCCATTACCAGAAGGACCCCGGCGGAGCTGATCCGTTCGATCGCCTGGGTCATCAGCCGGCTGTCCAGCATTTCTCCGCTGAGCGCGATTCCGGGATGAATCAGGGTACCGCAGGCATCGCACATCGGCAGCGGCGTATGTGTCAGTATGTATTCCGCCGGAAAGACTTTGCCGCAGTGGGGGCAGAAGTTCCGGTCCACATTGCCGTAAAGCTGAATCACATCCCGGCAGCCGGCCCTTCTGGACAGGTCGAAAAAGCCCCTGGTGATGATCCCGTGAAGCTTTCCGTCATCTTCCATCCGTTTCAGGGAATAATTGCACTCATCCGGTTCTCCCCTCCGGCCCAGGATATCCTCCCTGTAAAACCGGTAAAAAGCCATAGGCCGGTTGTGATAGAACGTCGTTGAGCAGATCTCGGTCGGTGACCTGCCGTACTTCTCCTCAACATCATAGCTGAAGTCTTCCCGGTAGAGGTCGCAGCCCTGCTCCGCCGCAGGCGCACGGCCCAGCAGGCAGACTATGTTGCTGCTTCCTTCCAGGATTCTCCGCAAATACTGAATGCTCATAACGGAATCCTCCGTATCTTAGGGGTTATGCATCAATCCCTTTCGAATGGAGATAGTCGATCACGGCGCCGACTGTCGTCAGCTGCTCCATATCTTCTGCAGGGATCTCAATCCTGTACTCCTCTTCCAGCGTCATAAGCAGCTCCAGCAGGTCGATCGAATCCGCCTCCAGATCCTCTTTGAAGCTGGATTCCAGAGTGATATCGCTCTCGTCCAGATCGAGCTGCTGAGCAAGAATCGTTTTCATTTTTTCAAACATAACTGTTTCCTCCTTTTCAAAGAACCTCCTGTCGGTTCTTATCCGGAATATTATACAACATTTCAGCCGAAACTGAAAACCTTTTCGCTAGTCTTCAAACCGGATATTCTTTGAAATATTCAGTGCCAGACCGATCTCAAACATCAGGAACACGACTGACGTGCCTCCGTAACTGACAAAGGGAAGCGTCACGCCCGTCGTGGGGATCACATTTAAAACGACGCTGATATTCAGGATGACCTGCAGGGCTACGTGAGCCAGAATGCCGCTGGCTGCCAGCGTGCCGTACAGATCCGGCGCATTTTGCGCAATAAACAGAAGCCGGTACAGCAGATAGGCAAACAGAACCAGAACCAGAATCGCGCCGAACAGCCCCAGTTCCTCGCATATGATGGAAAAGATCATGTCATTCTGGGCTTCCGGAATCGTGGCCAGCTTCTGTGTGCTGTTGCCCAGCCCCTTTCCGAACAGTCCGCCCGATCCGATGGCATAGAGTCCCTGCAGCACCTGGTATCCGCCCGAATTCAGGTTGTTCTCCGGCTGCAGCCAGGCCAGAATGCGTCTCATGCGAAAGCTCTTGCTGCTCTTGATATACCGGTTCATGAGAATCAGAGCGCCTATGCCCGTCAGGGCCGCCACTGCAAGTGCAATAATAAATGGGGCTGTCTTTGGATGTGCGAGAAAAATGATGACTGCACAGATTCCAAAGATAATAACAGCCGTGCTCAGATTTTCCGTGAAGATATAAGCGGCAAACGCCTGCAGGGCGCCAACCGCCAGCAGGGCCAGAACGCCTCTGACCGTATTCAGCTTTTTGCCCATGCGCATGATCAGATACGGCATGATAAGAATAATGGCAATTTTGGCGATCTCAGAAGGCTGAAACTGGATGCCGATCTTCAGCCAGCGGCGGGCACCGTTTACGGTAACTCCAAAGGGAGTAAAACGAACCATTGCCATCAGGGCAAATGCAATGATATAGGCAAGGGGCGCCAGCCGGATACTGATATGATAGTTGATCTGTGATACCAGCAGGGCAAAAAATACGGCTCCCGCGCTGATGAGTGCCTGCTTCCGGAAGTAAAACATATCATCCTGGATGTAGAAGTCATTCGCCGCTTCATAGGCACTCGCACTGTAAAGCATAATCAGTCCGAAGCTGATGAGAATTATGACGACGGCCAGCAGGCTGTAGTCGTAATACGAAGTCCGGGGACGTGCGGCTGTTCTATTCTTTTTTCTGGCTTTTGCCGCGGTCCGGGCCATGGGAAACCTCCTGACGTTACAGCATCTGTCTAATGAAATGATTATAGCATGATCAGACTATACGTACAACAGGGGCCCCCGCTGCCGGGAGCCCCTGAATTCTCTGTCAGTCCTCTACATAGGGCAGGATCGCCACGTGTCTGGCGCGCTTCACTGCCAGGGTGACGGCCCTCTGGTGCTTTGCACAGTTGCCTGTCACTCTTCTCGGAAGGATCTTGCCTCTCTCCGAAATATATTTGCGGAGTTTCGCCGCATCCTTGTAGTCAATCACATTGTCCTTGCCGCAGAATACACATACTTTTCTTCTTCTGCGCGGCGCTCTCTTTCTGGCCGGTGCATCTTCTCTCTCATTACTGGTATTATCGAATGCCATTTGCGTTATCCTCCTTTGGTGATGCTTCAGTCCGCATCCTTGCGGACGATCAGGTAGCGAAGTACATGGTCCATGATCCGTGCATGTCTCTCGATCTCGGCAGGAGCTGTCGGCTCTGCTTCAAACTGAATGAAGTAATAGAAGCCTTCATTCTGATGATCGATCTCGTATGCAAGTCTCTTCTTGCCCCACTCTTCGATCTCACCGATGACGCCGTTTGCGCGTTCGATGTAGCCTTTGGCTTTCTCGACGACTGCTGCTCTGGCCTCGTCTTCCAGCCTGGCACTGACAACCAGTGCTAATTCATACTTGTTCATCTTTTTTCCTCCTTATGGACTTCTGGCTTCCTGCTTCTTCGCAGGGAACAAGGAATAAGGCGCGTTCCGCCTCACAAACGTGGATTGTAACACAGCCCGCCCCGGTTGTAAAGCATTTTCTGGTTTCACATCGTCCCGCAGTCTGTCCCGTGTTCTTCCGGCTGCCATGGCTGGCCGCCTGATACAGGCATCATTTTGCGCGATCCTCTCAGATTGATAAATCTGACCATGGCGAAAAAAGACGGATACTGGTATGCTACCCTTACCGTATCAGCAGATCTGCAGCAAAAACCGTCAGCCGGCCGGCTGATCCCGGCCTGATCAAGCGAGGATTTCATCCATGGAACCGAATCCCATCACCAGAGCTATCATAGACTCCACTGTTGAAAGAGGCCTGCGGGAAATAGACGAAGACCCCAGGCGCACAATCCGCAAGCTGACCGATATGTGGCGGATGTTCAACAGAGGCCGTTTTCTCGACGAGGTTTTCGAGCTTGTGCAGGATCTCCTCCGCAATGAAGAGAGCCCATACTACCCCACTATCGAATCCATTCTCCGGTATTCTGACCGCCTCTCCCTCCGGACCTTTGGCGCAAATATCGGCTACAACAGCTTTACGGTAGGGGGTCGGACAATCCGGGACCTGGAAACAGGCAGAGATTTCCGCATACCCTGGGCTGTCGTGATGCGGATCAATCCGGCCCTCCGGGAAAGTCTGAGCGTTTCCGAGATAGAAAACTGCATCCGGCAGGGCCTGCTTCTGGGCATCTATACTTATATTATACGTGTGGACGGCTCGCTTTCCTGTATGAACCGGCTGCTGTCCATGTTCCAGAACAATCCTTCCTGTGCTTTTTTCTGCCTGCTGCCGGATCTGCCCCTTCATCCGGAGCATCTGGCCGCCATACGCGAGAACCGCAACACCTGCTTCATGGTGCGGACCGGTTCCTCTGTTACGGAATCGAGCCTGCAGGAATTCCGGAGGCAGCGGACGCTCTGCGGTGTGTATGATCTGTACGATGAAAACGGCGCAGATCAGTGGCTGTCCGGCCGGCGCATCCGGGAAATCAGCCATACCGGCTGCAGTTTTGCCGCTGCCGTCGCCGCAGATTCCTGCAGTCCCGAAAAGGCAGCTGCCGTGGCCGCCGCCTGCCGCTCCCTGCGCATGCAGCCAAAATATCCCTTATTCGTATTTGACATGATCGGAGATCTTCTCAAAATAAACAGAGTTATTTCGGATGAAGAAGCCTTTTTTGAGCTTCTGGAAAATGGCGATATCCGCACCGCCAACAGTCATCTGACAGATTTCCGCCACACGACAGATCTGGAGAAGCTCTTTTCGCTTTCCCTGTCCCGCAGGCCCGGCATGGTCTGAGTCGCAAAAGGCCTTTTAAAGTCCGGGAACCGTCAGATGCCGGAAGGGTCTTTTCTCATTTCCGCGCCGAACTGTTCGATAATGCTGCGGATCCGGAAGGTAAATGCTTCCGGGCCGCCCGGGCAGCCTTCCCTCAGCCAGCGGTACATGATGACCAGAAAGGCATCCGCCATATATCCGGCAGCAGTCTCCGCCTCCTTTGCATCTACGATCCGGTTGGCAAACAGAATAAAGATCGGAGCTGTGGATTCGCTGAAGTAATCCCGGAATGAATTCTGCCCCTCAATCTCAAGTGCGCGCCGGTAGAATACCTGATTGCTGTAGAAGAGATCTGCAACGGCTTCCAGCAGGTCCCAGGCGCTGCCAAACTGCCGGAGTCCGGCCATCATAATAAATTCCGTGTAGTAGATCCAGTTTACCAGATCATATTTATCTTTAAAATGATAATAAAAGCTTTTCCGGTTCATGCCGCAGTGCTCGCATATATCGGTCACGCTGATTTTTTCAAAGGGTTTTTCCTTCATCAGCTGCTTCATGGAGTCCGCCAGGGCTTTTTTTGTCACATTTGCATCCGGCATGCGTGATCCCCCCCAGTATTATCGTGTCACAGTCGTTTCTCTACCTGTTCTGCTGTTATTCGGGAATTCTGTCCAGCCATTCCGACACATCCCCGGAAACGCCCTCGAGCAGCCCCGTCTTCGCTCTTTTCTGCCGCCCGATATACTCTGTCCGCACGGCGTCCTTTACAGAGCGGATATCAGAGAGCAGCTCGCGGGCGGACATTCGTCTGGCGCCCTCTCCGAGAATGATTACCTGCTCCAGCCCGTCTGAAGTTGCCACCGTCACATCCATGGATGATGCCAGTGTGTGAACGGTTCTTTCTATATAGGCATCCGCTGTTTCTGCCTCTCTGGTAAAAACCACATGAAGATTCCGGTAAGTCAGGCTTCGCTCTGCTCCCCCTTCGACGCGCCATGCGTCAAACACTACAATGATTTCTCCCTCCCGAATGCCGTGATAGTCTGACAGTGCGTCCAGAAGGTTTTCCCGTGCCGCATCCAGATTCTGCAGAGCCAGGCTTTTCAGCTTCTCCGATGCGTAAATGACATTGTATCCGTCCACCAGCAGGCAGGAAGGTTTTTTCTTCTGCGGTTTTTTACTGCGGGGATGAGGGCTTTCCGGCGCTTCACCGGTCCGCCCGGCGGCAGGCCGGTCCGTCCATCCGCTCTCTTCCCGTGCGCCGCGCCGTCCGTCCCAGGCGGAAGAACTTCCGTATGTCTTCTCAAAAATCTGCCGGAGTTCCTCCTCTTCCGCTCCGAAACGGCTCTCCCTCTCTTTCCAGGATTCTTTCCGGTCCCCGCCGCGGTCCGGCCCGGATTTCCGGCGGGCATCGGCGTGTTCGCGGGCTGTCTCCGGTCTCCATCCGGTATCCACATGCATGTACTCTCTCACATGATCCCAGGAAACGGGGGTGCCGGCGCCATGCGAACAGAACACGGACCAGGAAGGCTGTTCCGTATCTGCATCCGGATCATATCCCGCCGCTTCTATTACAGGCTCCGGGTCGCGGCACGGGGCGTATTCCTTCAGAGCCAGTTCCAGCCGGCCGGCCCCGTGTACGGCTGCGGTAAACTCCTCCGGATATGCCTGGGCAGACGAAGCCGGAACCGACCCCTCAATGACTGTCCTTCCATCTTCTGACACCTCGGCAACGACCGCGCTTCCGCCCATTCTCTGCACATCTGTCAGGATTTTTCCTGCGTTTTCCGTGGGGACTTCCGCCTCCAGAGACAGCCATGGCTCCAGGAGCACGCTCTGGGCCATCATCAGCCCCTGCCGCACGGCCCGCCAGGCTGCTTCCCGAAAGTCTCCCCCCTCCGTGTGCTTTTCATGGGCCCGTCCGCCTGTCACCGTAATACGCATATCCGTAATCTCGGCTCCTGTCAGCACACCGCGGAATGTCTTTTCCTGCAGATGAGACAGAATCAGTCTCTGCCAGTTCAGCTTCAGCACATCGGTGCTGCACGCGGTGCCGAACGTCAGACCGCTGCCGGGACCCGTAGGCTCCAGAAGCAGATGAACCTCAGCATAATGCCGCAGCGGCTCGTAGTGTCCTACTCCCTCCGCCGGTTCCGCAATCGTCTCCCTGTAAAGAATCCTGCCGGGACCGAAACGCACACGCAGGCCGAACCTCTCCCGCAGGATTTCACGCAGAATCTCCGTCTGTACCTGTCCCATGATCTGCGCCGATATTTCGCCGGAAGCCGGGTCGCAGGCAATATGCAGCATAGGCTCCTCTTCCTCCAGAATGCGGAGCTTCTGCAATGCCTCTGTCAGATCAGTCCCTTCCTCCAGCAAAATCCGCCGCGTGCAGAATGGCTGCAGCTGTGTAGTATGGCATCCGGGATCCGCACCCAGTCCGTCTCCCGCCTTTATCCCGGAGAGGCCGGCAGCAGCGCACACACCTCCCGCAGAGATCTCCTGCACCTCTTCCCCCTGGCTGCCCTCACAGACCCGGATCCGGGTAACCTTCTCCGGGCTTCCGTCCGCAGCCGTGGGAAAAGCATCCCGTACATGCAGGGTTCCCCCCGTAATTTTCAGCCATGCCATTTTCCTTCCCTGCTCATCCGCAGAGATTTTGAAGCACCGGGCGCCGAATGTCTCCGGTCTGTCCGGAGCCGGCGCAAATCTCGCAATTCCTTCCAGAAGGGCGGCTATTCCCTGCCGCCGCAGGGCAGAACCGAAAAAGCACGGGTATACCCTGCACGCAGCTGTCAGCGCCCGTATATCTTCATCGTCCGGCATGTAACCCTGCAGGTATTGTTCCATCAGTCCTTCATCGGCAACTACCAGATCCTCCATGGTCTCCTCAGACAGAATCACACGGTACGGATCATCTGCATCTCTCTCTTCCCCGGACGCGCACTGCGCGCTCCCGGCAGGGATTCCGGACAGCCGGACGCACAGCGGACTCAGTTCCCGCCGCAGTTCCTGCAGAATCTTCTCCGCATCTGCTCCAGGCTGATCCATCTTATTAACAAAAATAAAGACCGGCACCTGATAGTGCCGCAGGAGTTTCCACAATACCCTTACCTGTCCGGTCACACCGTCTGCTGCGCTGATCAGCAGTACCGCGGCGTCCAGTACCTGCAGCGTCCTCTCTGTCTCCGGAGAGAAATCAGCATGCCCCGGCGTATCAAGCAGCGTAACCGGCCGTCCGCGGACCGTCAGCTCCGCCTGCTTTGTAAAAATCGTGATTCCCCGTTTCTTCTCCAGCTCAAATGTATCCAGAAAAGCATCCCCGTGGTCGACCCTGCCCATGCGGCGAATTCTCCCGGTCTCATAGAGCAGGCTCTCTGATAACGTTGTTTTTCCCGCATCCACATGAGCCACCAGGCCGACACAGATGTGCGTATGTGGTCCTTCAAAAGCCGGATCACTCATAAAAACAGCACTCCTTCCCAAGATAATCTGACGCTTGCGTATTCCCGTCTCCTGTGGTATTCTCCATAGATGCCGTGAGTTCGAGACCATCCTCACGTAAAACAAAACTAAAGGAGACAAAAACAAATGATGAACAAAAAAACCCGGTTTCTGACACAGGCGGCCATGATTGCCGCTGTCTATGTCGTTCTGACGTACCTGTTCGCCGCCTTCTCATTCGGCGAGATTCAGGTCCGGATCTCTGAGGCGCTGACAATCCTGCCCGTATTTACCCCCGCAGCCATACCAGGCCTCTTCGTCGGATGCCTTGTAGGCAACATCCTCGGCGGTGCGATCCTTCCGGACATCATATGCGGCAGCATAGCCACCCTCATCGGCGCCTGGGGCACCTGGAAGCTCCGCAACCTGCTGGTCAGCACCTTCCGCACCCCTGTCGCCGCTGTCATTCCTCCGATCGCCGCCAATACCATTATTGTTCCGCTGGTGCTCCGCTATGGATACGGCGTCAGACTGCCGATACCGATTATGATGCTGACAGTAGGCGCCGGCGAGATCATCTCCTGCGGCATACTCGGTCTGCTGTTATACAGCGGACTCAAAATGTCCGCCGGCCGGATCTTCGGACAGTCGGCCGGAAAAGACTAAGAGGCCGGAGCCTCAGATTCAGGACAGCCAGGGGGCAAAATGGGTCCGCACAATGGCCTCCAGCCTGTCGGCTGTCAGTGAAAAAACAATATTGGCGCATTCCACATGGACAGACGGCGACACCGCTTCTCTTACCTGCACATCGTCAGCCTCGGGGATGGAGATCATGCAGCTCCTGTTTTCCTCTCTTGCGAATGCCTTTACATGACCGATCAGGCCGCCGTTATCTTCGATTTCGGCGGCTGTTTTGCGCATGGCGTCTTTCAGCGCATCCACAGCTTCTCCGTATTCACCGGGAATGACGCAGCGCACGGTAGCGATCACAGCCTGCTCATGGGAGGACATCTCCAGAGACGGGACGCCGTGGTCGTGCTCATGATCATGGTGATCATAGTCGTGATGGTCATGGTCGTGATGCCCGTGATCGTGATGGTCATGGTCGTGATGCCCGTGATCGTGATGGCCATGTTCATGATGATCGTGCTCATCGTGCCCATGCTCATGGC
>CADBNA010000294.1 GCA_902795835.1 uncultured Lachnospiraceae bacterium
ATCAGCGGCTTCTCTATCTGCATCCGCGGCCGTCCTCCCCTGCAGGCTTCCAGCAGCACCAGATTCGGTTCCCTGTCTGCAAAAGGAAACACAAGCCTCATTTTCTTTGGCTCCAGATGAACCTCTCTCAGGACATCCAGTATCTCTGCCAGACGGAACGGACGGTGGATCAGGTAAAATCTGCCGGTTCCCGTGAGAACCCGCGCCGTCTGTTCCGCCAGTTCGCGGAAAGTGCACAGGATCTCATGTCTGGCAGCGGCTGCCGCCTTATCCGGATTCACCAGTCCGTGCCGGCAGGTCATATACGGAGGGTTGCTGACGACAACATCAAAGGAGGCTGCACCAAAAATGGACGCAGCCTCTCTGATATCTCCTTCTGTAATCGCAATACGGTCCTGCAGGCCGTTGCCCGCCACACTGCGCGCCGCCATATCAGCCGCATACGGCTGGATCTCCAGCCCGGTGATGTGCAGATTCTCATGCCTGGCGGCCAGAAGAACCGGTATGATTCCGCTGCCGGTACCCATATCCAGAACCCGTTCTCCCGGCTTCACCCGGGTAAAGGCGGCCAGCAGCACGGCATCCATGCCAAAGCGAAATCCTTTTCCGGCCTGCAGAATACGATATCCGTTCTGCAGATCGTCTGTGTTCTCACCTTCCCGGATGTCCCAGCAATCCCGGTCAGTCATTCTGATTCCGCCTCCGGTTTCTCAGGACGTTCAGCGCTGCCTGCAGGCTCATCCTTTTTGGGCTGCTTTTCACGCTGGTGCTTTTCTTTTCCGCCCTTATCTCTGCTGTCTTTTTCGTTCACATCTTTGTCCCTGGGTTCTTTTTCTCTGGATTCTTTTTCCCGGGGTTCTTTTTCCTTCTCCTTATCCTTGCTGTCTTTCCCTTTTCCGCCCTTGCGTTTTTTCTGACGGATGTTCAGCTCGCTCACCGGATATTCGCTGAGTTCTTTGTCATCATCGGATTCTATCAGAATCCTGACCGTCTGCCGGAGGACATTGACACTCTGTACCTCGCCCTGTGTGCCGTCCGAAGCCTGTACAATATCCCCGACACCGGGAAGTTTCTTTTTCAGGTGCTCATACGTTTCCTGCTCATTTTTCAGGCAGCACATCAGCCGTCCGCACGCGCCGGAAATCTTTGCGGGATTCAGGGACAGATTCTGCTCCTTCGCCATGCGAATGGAAACAGGGGCAAACTCTGTCAGATACGAATTGCAGCACAGCGGTCTGCCGCAGACGCCGATTCCGCCCAGCATGCGCGTCTCATCTCTCACGCCGACCTGCCGCAGTTCGATCCGCATCCGGAACACAGCGGCCAGGTCCTTGACCAGTTCGCGAAAATCCACCCTTCCGTCAGCCGTAAAATAGAAAAGAAGCTTTTTCCCGTCAAAGGTATATTCTGCCTGAATCAGTTTCATATCCAGGCCCCGCTCGGCAATCTTCTTTCTGCAGATCCGGTAAGCCTCCTTTTCCTTCTCCCGGTTTGTCTCTTCCTTCTCTATATCCTGCTCTGTCGCAATCCTGAGCACCGGTCTGAGCGGCTGTGTCACCCGGCTGTCATCCACTTCCCGGATGCCAAGAACAACACGTCCGCAGTCCAGTCCGCGGGATGTCTCTACGACTACGCGGGTACCGCCTTTCAGTTCCAGTCCGTTCGGATCAAAATAGTACACTTTTCCGCCATTGCGGAAGCGCACGCCTGCAATACTTGTCATGAACCTTCCTCTCTGTTGAACCGTTCGCTGCCGGAGTCCGGAAACAGCGCATTACTCTTCATGAATTGTCAGAAACAGCAGTTCCATTGTCAATTCAAAGTTTACATTGGCCCTCAGCCGGTCTCCCGCCGTCTGGATCGCCTTCAGAATCTTTTCAATCCCTTCATAAGAACTGACAGAAGCCCTCTCAGACACGGCATTGATCTCTTCCTTGAAAATCAGGCCGTCGACCTCCCTCGTCGCTTTAAACAGCAGGACATCCCGGAACCACATGGTAAAAATGTCCAGCCTGTCATAAATATCCTGTTTATCCGCCGACCATGCTTTGACGGTCTCGATCATCTCTGCTACCTCCATCTGCCGGGAGTGCTTCAGCAGACGGATGACATCTTCCGTCATTTCCATAAAATCCGTAGATTCCGCCAGATGTTTGGCCCTGCCTATATTGCCCTGTGCAAAAGAAGCCTCTATCTCTGCCTGATAATCCGGCACATGAAGCTGGTTCATGAGATAGTCTTTCATATCATCGTCACTGACCGGTTTCAGATTCAGCCGTACACAGCGGGAGGTAATCGTCGGAAGAAGGATGTCCGGATTGTCTGCGAGCAATATGATCACGGCATAGGCCGGGGGCTCTTCAATTGTCTTCAGCAGGGCATTCTGCGCCTGCAGCGTCAGCTTTGACGCGTCATCGACAATGTATATCTTATACCGGCTCTCATACGGGCGGATGGATATATCGCCGATCAGCTGCTCCCGGATGTCGTCAATACCGATGGAGTTTGGCTTCTCATGCGTGACATAGATCACATCCGGATGATTGCCGCTCTGTATCTTCCTGCACGACGGGCAGACCTGACAGGGATCCGTGCCATGCTCCCTGCACTGCAGGGCCATGGCAAAAACCGTAGCCATCAGCCGTTTGCCGGATCCTCTTTCTCCTCCGAAGATATAGGCATGCGAGACCTTATCCGTACGGATTGCATTCTTCAGATGCCCGATGATATCATCATGCCCGACGATGGCACCGAATCCCAGTTTTTCTTCCAGTTCCCGCATATGTACACCTCCTTTTGGGGCGGTGGGCCGTGTTTTATTGTCCAATAACAAATTATACCATAAATGCTTTCACCTGTTCCAGCAATTCTTCAAAAGTCCCGTTATTCTCAAACCGTCTGGCAATGCCTGCTGCGGCAAGCTTTTCTTCAGAGAAATCCTCACAGTCTGCCAGAAACCGCCGGCACAGTTCGGCATATTTCGGCTCCGCCTGCTTCCGTTCGCGTTTCAGTGCGCGCTCCAGGCGCAGGCCGTCTTCTGTTTCGATGTAAATCGGAACGATCGTTTCCTCACCAAAATGTGCCCGCATCCGGTTCAGGGATTCCAGCGTCCCGATGCCGAGGTAATCGGACTCCTCCGGCCGGATCTGGCCGTCATCAGCCGTAAAATAATACCAGTCTCCGTGAACCGTATGGTATACGCGTTCCTCGATCACCCGGTCTTTTTCCCGCAGTCCGGCAAGGTACTGCTCATCAACAAACCAGTACTCTCTTCCGTTTTTCTCCTTTTCCCGCATCGGTCTGGTCGTACAGAGAACGATCGGCCGGAGTCTCAGTTCCTTATCTCTGATCAGATCCCTGTAAATGTGATCCTTCCCTGTGGCGCTTTTGCCCATAATATAGAATATCCGGCCCATTTCTCTCTGCCCTCATAGCCCAGACCGCGTCGGCTGCCGCTGCCCGGTTTCTTTTTTCCAGGTCTGCTTTGACCTGCATCTGTTTCGGCCTGCATCTGCTTCGGTTTGTCTCTGCCTCGGTTTCGGTCTGTCTCTGCTTCGGTCTGTATTGCTTTGTTCTGCCTGTGCGTCGGTCTGTCTGTTCGAGGCCCCGTCAGCTGTGCATTCCGAAAACCAGCCACACCAGCAATCCCGTCTGAAAAAGGAGCATCAGGGGAATCCCGACGGAAAACCGCGGTTTCCTCGTCTTATGCCTGAAAAGCCGCATGGCTGCCAGGCTCCCTGCCGCTCCTCCGAAAAAGGCCAGGGCAAGAAGCCGGGATTCCGGTATGCGCCGCTTCCCCCGGACAGCCCTTCGTTTGTCAGCAGAAAAGGCAGCAAATGCCGCGGCGTTCGCAAGAAGAATCCACAGCACCGCTGCCTTCTGCAGCCATATCAGATCTGCGCTCACGTCAGCCTCATGAACTTTCTGGCAACCGCTATTGCCACACGGTAGTGCGGAGGCCGCAGCTCTCTGTCGGCATTTTTCAGTTCCTGGATAATGGAGATATGCTGCGGGCAGTGTTTCTCGCAGCGGCCGCAGCCCACGCACTGCGATGCGAAAGCCGGTTCTTTCCGCAGCGCGACAGTCTGGAAATACTCATGCCGGCCATCCCCTTTGCCCTCCATGTACATTTCATTGTAGCACCGGAAGATGCCCGGGATATCCACTCCCTGCGGACAGGGCATGCAATAGCGGCAGCCGGTGCAGCCCACTTTGATTTTTTCATTGATCAGGGTGCGGATCCGGTCGATCAGCCGGTGATCCTTCTCTGTCATGCAGCCCGGCTCCGCCTTCGAGGCGATCCTGCAGTTCTCCTCCACCATTTCCGTCGAATTCATGCCGGACAGGACGACTGTCACCTCACTCTGGTCCCACAGCCATGTGAAAGCCAGCTCTGCCGCCGAACGTTTCTTCGGGTCCGCGGCCAGGAGGCGTTTTACCTTCTCCGGAAGCAATGTCACCAGACGGCCGCCCCGCAGAGGTTCCATGATCACAACCGGTATCCCTTTGGCCGCAGCCGCCTGCAGTCCCTTCCGCCCTGCCTGGCTGACCTCATCCATATAATTGTACTGGATCTGACAGAAATCCCAGTCATATGCGTCCAGGATCTTCAGAAACATATCGGTATTGCCGTGGAAAGAAAACCCGATGTTCCGGATCTGTCCGGCAGCCTTTTTTTCTTCAATCCACTCCTCAATACCCGCCTTTTTCAGGTTCTCCCATGCCTGCAGGTCCGTCAGCATATGCATCAGGTAATAATCGACATGGTCGGTTTTCAGACGCGACAGTTCTTCATTAAAGTATTTGTCGATGGCAGCCCGGTTCCGGATCAGGTACTGCGGCAGCTTTGTGGCGATATTGACCTTGTCTCTGAGCTGATTGCGGGCAAGGATCTCGCCCAGGGCAGCTTCGCTTCCGGGATAAATATATGCCGTATCAAAGTAATTTACACCTTTTTCGATGGCAAGCAGGATCTCTTTTTCCGCCTTGTCAATATCAATGCCTGCTCCCTTGCGGGAAAAACGCATACAGCCGTACCCCAGCACGGACAGCGGTTCGCCATGTCTGTCATTTCTGTATTTCATTACAAATCACCTCTTCGTATTCATGCAGCCTCATTGTTGCTTCCCGGCTGTCGCGGCACAGATGTCATGAAATAATTGTTAAGCCGTCTACTTTTTGAGTGTTCTCACCCACTCATACAGAATGCCGCACTGCTCCCGCACGTAAAAGGTGGGCAGCAGCCAGGCGGCTGTCCTGACCGGCACCGCTCCCGCGGAAATACCCATGCTGTCTGCAATATGCAGGGCCCGATATTCATGATACTCGTTGGTAATGACCGCCAGATTCTGCGGCAGGCCATTATCCCGGATCAGTTCCATGGAAAAAGCCAGATTCTCCACGGTCGAGGTGGAGCGGTCCTCCATGTACAGGCGGGAAGCGTCGATCCCGCGCGCTGTCAGATAGCGGTACATGCACAGGGCTTCCGGTATGTCTTCATCCGGTCCCTGTCCGCCGGAGAGGACACAGACGGCATCCGGATTCTCCAGAAGCCATTCCCCGGCGCGGTCCAGCCGTCTCTGCAGGCTCAGACTCGGCCGGGTGCCCTTTAACTGGCATCCCAGAACGATGCCGGTGGCATTTTCCGGAGGCTGCCTGAGGGCACCGCCGAATATGGAGACCGATGTCAGTACGGCCAGGAATGCAGCTGTTATGGCCATGATGCAGACGAGGCCCAGGAACACCCGCCCCGCCGCATGACTGCCCAGCTTCTCTGCAGTCCGGCAGAAAAACTCCCAGCGCAGGCTCAGCAGAAGAATGAGCGCAGACAAAAACAGCCCGAGAGCATTCCCGAGATTCCACACGGAGCGGAAACATGGAAAGCCAAATACAAGCAGGCCCAGACAGCCCAGCAGGATCCCGGCAGTGCGCAGCATAGCCTTCTCACCTCACAAAATGCGTCGGGATCCAGTCTTCTGATTCCGGAAGTCCGTATTTTTCCCTGCCGTCTGC
>CADBNA010000295.1 GCA_902795835.1 uncultured Lachnospiraceae bacterium
ATTCTGGAGGATTACTGCACGCTGGAGGACGCCGTGATTGAGACTCCGGATGACATTCAGAGTCTGGATGATCTGGAAGCTGTTGCGGCTGATATCAACGACCGCATCGATGAGATCAACGATGAATTCGGTTATGAGCTGACCGGCGCCTTCGCATCTGCAGGCCTGGATGACGGCTCATCCTGGAGATTCTCCGGACATCTGGCCAATATGCCCCTGTACTATGAGTTCCGGGATGACGGCGTGGATCTGATCGCCGGCGAGCCCGAGATCAAGGGAACCTACCTCGACAACTACAAGAGAGTATGGGATATGTACGTGAACACCTCCGGAGCCAATCCGAAGACCCTGAACAGCGGCGCCCTGAATGCGGAAGCCGAGCTGGGCATGGAAGAAGCTGTTTTCTATCAGAATGGTGACTGGGAGTTCTCCGCCCTGACAAATCCGGACAACGGCTATCTGGTGACAGAGGATGATCTGGACATGATGCCGATCTTCTTCGGCGTCGACGATGAGAATGAAGGCCTCTGCGTAGGCACTGAGAATCACTGGGCAGTCAATGCCAAGGCTCCGCAGGAAGATATCGATGCCACCCTGGAGTTCCTGAACTGGGTCATCACCTCTGACGAGGGCCGTGAAGCCATCACAAACGGCATGGGCCTTTCTGCGCCGTTCGATACCTTCGAGGGCGATTTTGCACCCACCAATGCGTTTGCTCTTGCCGCTTCCGAGCTGATGGCGGAGGGCAAAACCTCTGTTGCCTGGTCCTTCAATGCCACCCCGAACGTAGATGACTGGAGAGCCGGCGTTGTCGCCGCCCTGACGGCCTACACGGACGGATCCGGTGACTGGGACGCCGTCGTTTCCGCATTTGTGGACGGCTGGGCAGAGCAGTGGGCTCTGGCTGCAGAAGCTGCGGAATAAGCCTGTACATTGACAGAATAATCAGATGACTGGCACTGCCGGGGCTTCAGCTGTCTGGCAGTCAGCATGTGATTTTGGGGACGGCGGCATCCGTCTGATCACAGTTCCGGATGCTGCCGTCCCTTTTTTTTAGAAATAGAGGGGCTTTCAGATGGAAAAAACAATCAGAAAATACTGGCCGGTCTTCGTCCTGCCGACGATGGCGGCCTTTATGATCGGCTTTATAGTACCGTTTGTCTATGGTATTTTTCTGTCCTTCTGCAAGTTCACCACGGTTGTGGACTGGAAATGGATCG
The DNA here is from genome assembly GCA_902795835.1 of uncultured Lachnospiraceae bacterium. The sequence goes on from CADBNA010000295.1 coordinate 1,221, forward strand.
GACTGAAGAATTACACACGGATCTTTTATGTAAGCGGCAAACTGGATACGACCTTTCTGCACTCACTGTGGTACACCGTGCTCTTTACCATTGTCACGGTTCTGATCATCAATGTGGTGTCATTTGCCATAGCCATGGCCCTGACCAGGGGCATCCGGGGCACCAACCTTTTCCGGACGGCATTTTTCCTGCCGAATCTGATCGGCGGCATTGTCCTGTCCTACATCTGGCTGATGATTTTCAACAGCATTCTGGACCGGTATTCCATGACGATCGTGTCCACGCAGTGGACTGCCTTCTGGGGCCTGGTCGCTGTTGTCTGCTGGCAGCAGATCGGCTACATGATGATCATCTACGTCGCCGGCATCCAGAATATTCCCGGCGATATGATTGAGGCGGCAAAAATCGACGGAGCCAATGCATGGCAGCTTCTCACAAATGTCATACTTCCCATGCTCCGCCCGACGATCACGATCTGTACCTTCCTGACCCTGACAAACGGGTTCAAGCTGTTTGACCAGAACCTCGCGCTGACAGGCGGCAAGCCGGGCAAGATGTCCCAGCTGCTGGCCCTGAACATCTATGATACGATGTACGGCACGACCGGCTGGCAGGGAGTAGGTCAGGCCAAGGCCGTGATCTTCTTTATTCTGGTTGCCTTCATATCGGTAGCGCAGAATAAGCTGACCAGACGAGGGGAGGTGGAACGCTGATGGCTGAAAAGAAGATAAAAAAAGACTCCCGCAACAGGACGCCCAGTGTCCGCAGGGCAAAACACGGCGGGCTGCTGACCGCCTTTTTCATCCTGCTGTCGTTCTTCTGGATTGCACCGATCCTGATCGTGCTGCTGAACTCTTTCAAGCGGAAGGCCTATATATTCAAGAACCCGTTTGGAATCAGCAACGTATCCTTCTCAAAAGGATTTGACAGATGGTGGGCCGGCGTGCAGAAGACCTTTGTTGGCTTCCTGAATTACACAAACGCCATTAAAAAGACCGATTTCTTCCGGTGCTTTGGCTATTCCCTGTTCATTACCGTGGCTTCTGTCGGCCTGATCATTCTGTGCTGCTCAATGTGCGCCTGGTACGTTGTCCGCGTCAAAAACAAAGCGACTTCAACGATCTACCTGCTGTGCCTGTTTTCCATGATCGTGCCCTTCCAGATGGTCATGTTCACGCTTTCGAAATTCGCGAATATGCTGCACCTGTCCAATCCAGTCGGAATCGTCATCGTGTATCTGGGATTCGGGGCCGGTCTGGCGGTATTCATGTTTACCGGCTTTGTGAAGGAGATCCCGCTGGAGATTGAGGAGGCGGCCATGATCGACGGCTGCTCACCCCTTCAGACGTATTTCCTGGTCGTTTTTCCGATCATGAAGCCAACGGTGATCACAGTGGCGATCCTGGACGCCATGTGGATCTGGAATGACTACCTGCTGCCGAGCCTGGTGCTGAATATCAACAAGTATAAAACCATTCAGATTGCGGTCCAGTTTCTGAAACAGTCCCACGGACAGGTTGACTGGGGCGCCATGATGGCAGTTCTGGTTCTGGCAATTCTTCCGATCGTGATATTCTATATCTTCGTTCAGCAATATATCATCGATGGAGTGGTCGCCGGAGCCGTGAAGGGATAAGGTGCTGTATGATGAGGGCCAGTGGCGTTTTGCTTCCGGTATTCAGCCTGCCGGGCCGATACGGGATCGGGCGGTTTTCTGCGGAAGCCTATGCGTTTACAGACTTTCTGCGGGAGGCAGGCCAGTCCTTCTGGCAGATCCTCCCGATCTGCCCGACGGGATATGGGGATTCTCCCTATCAGTCATTTTCCACTTTTGCCGGCAATCCGTATTTTATCGACCCGGAAGAACTGGTGCGTGAAGAGCTTCTCACAGAAGAGGAGCTCTCATCCGCTGATTTCGGCGGGGATCCCGGCAGGGTGGACTATCAAAAACAGTTTATAGAAAACAACAGGATTCTTCATCTGGCGGCGGCGCGGGGCATCCGGAGAAATGAGGAAGAATTCCGCCTGTATGCGGAGAAAAATGCCTTCTGGCTGGACGACTTTGCGATCTTCACTGCCTGCAAAGCCGCTTTTGGCGGAAAAAGCCTGACCAAATGGGAGGATGCCATCCGCCTGCGGGATCCGCAGACTCTCAGATCCTGGTCGGAAAAACTGAGGGAAGAGACGGACCGGCACCGGTACCTGCAGTATGTGTTTGACCGGCAGTGGACCCGCCTGAAGACGTATGCCAATGAGAGAGGCATCCGGATCATCGGAGACATCCCGATCTATGCTTCTGCCGACAGCGCTGATTACTGGGCGCATCCTGAACTGTTCCAGACAGATGAAAACCGGATGCCTTCGGCCGTGGCAGGCTGTCCGCCGGACGGCTTTTCCGCAGACGGACAGTACTGGGGCAACCCGCTCTACGACTGGGAGAGCCAGCGGGAAAACAGATTCTGGTGGTGGACCCTCCGCCTGGCCAGATGCCGGGAGCTGTATGATGTAATCCGCATCGACCACTTCCGGGGCTTCGATGAATACTATTCCATTCCGGCGGGGGAAACCACAGCCGTGCACGGATCCTGGAAAAAGGGACCGGGGATGGATCTGATTCAGGCCGTGCGCGCATCCATCGGGAAACCGCCGATTATCGCAGAGGATCTGGGCTATATCACGGATACCGTCAGGGTACTGGTGCAGGAAGCGGGAATTCCGAACATGAAAGTGCTGGAATTTGCCTTTGACTCCAGGGACTCCAGCAACCGGGAACTGTACCTCCCGCATAACTATGAAGAGAGGTGCGTGGTCTACACCGGCACCCATGACAATGAGACGCTGTGCGGCTGGCTGGACTCCATACTGCCGGAAGAGCTGCGCATGGTGCAGGATTACCTGGGCTGCCGGACAGACGACAGACAGATCCTGACCGACCGCCTGATCCGCCTGGCACAGAGATCCGTGGCCGGCCTGTGCGTCATTCCCATGCAGGACTGGCTTGGCCTGGACAACAGTGCCAGGATCAATACGCCGAATACGACCGGCGGGAACTGGCAGTGGCGCATGCCCGGCGATGCCTGCACGCCGGAGCTGGCTGAGCGGATGCGGAAGATCAGCGGGATGTACGGGAGATGAGCTGCGGGGGTCTGACTCCCGCTTTCCTCCCAAAACCATTCTGCCTCCAGGGGAATAATACCGGTTTCAGAAGAATAGAAACCCTGGCTGAAAATATAGTAAGAGGCTGTAATAATCTGCAATTTAGAAAGAGGAGCCCCATATGGCAATCATAACGATCAAGGATATTGCGCGGATCTGCAGTGTCAGCATCAGCACGGTTTCCCGGGCTATGAACAATGATCCGGGCATCAGCGACCGGACAAAGGCAAGGGTGCTGAAAGCTGTCAAGAAGTATAATTACATTCCGAACAACAGCGCCCGCAACCTGAAAATGGCGGGCTCCAATACAATTGCGCTGCTGATCAAGGGAATAGACAACCCTTTTTTCCACAAGATGTATCCGTATTATCTGCGGGAACTGGCGGAAAAGGGATACCAGTTCATGCTGCATATGATCACGGAACAAGAGGACGAGACGTATGTAGTGGAAGAAATCGCAAAGGAAAAAAGACTCAAGGGTGTTATCCTTCTCGGCGGCCTGATTCACAATCCGGAGGAACTTCTTGAACGGATGCAGATACCGATGGTGATCTGCTCAGCCACCGCCCGCTCTGAGGCGGATGATGTGTGCCG
>CADBNA010000296.1 GCA_902795835.1 uncultured Lachnospiraceae bacterium
GATTTCAAGACTTCGAACAGCCGGATCTATGCCGCTATAATGCTGTTTTGTCTTTCAATTCGAGAATGATATGATATAATAACATGGATGGTTTTGTGCCGTCCGCTTATGACAGGAGATCAAAAAAGGGGAGGAAAGAATGATCTCATTGTTACTTGCATTTGTAGTTCTGATAATCGGTTATGCTGTATACAGCCGGGTGACGGAAAAAGTTTTTGCACCGGACGATAGGCCGACCCCTGCTGTCGCCGTGAATGACGGTGTCGACTGTGTTCCGATGAAAACCTGGAAAGCCTTTCTGATACAGCTTCTGAATATCGCGGGAACGGGACCGATTTTCGGCGCGCTGATGGGGGCCGTGTTCGGACCGGTGGTTTTTCTGTGGATCGTATTCGGTTCTGTCCTGGGCGGCGCCGTACATGACTATATGAGCGGTATGATCAGCTCCCGCTTCCGGGGGGCATCGGTGGCCGAGCTGTCCGGCCGGTATCTCGGGAAGACTGCCATGTGGATCATGCGCCTCTTTTCCGTCGTGCTGCTGGTGCTGTGCGGCGTCGTATTTGTGACCAGTCCGGCGGGGCTGCTGGACCGTCTTACCCCCGGCTGGATGAACGGAACTTTCTGGGCGGTCGTGATTCTGATATATTATCTTCTGGCAACGCTTCTGCCTATCGATAAGCTGATCGGGAAACTGTATCCGGTATTCGGTATCCTGCTGATGGTGATGGCTGCGGCGGTGATCGGCGGCATCCTCTTTTCGGGCGGTCAGTATACTATCCCGGAGATTTCTTTGAACAATCTGCATCCGGAAGGCACGCCTGTCTGGCCGTATATGTTTATAACCGTGGCCTGCGGGGCTGTTTCCGGCTTCCATGCAACGCAGTCCCCCATGATCGCGAAGTGCATTACGTCGGAAAAGAAAGGACGGAGCGTTTTCTATGGCGCCATGATCAGCGAGGCGGTCATCGCGCTGGTGTGGGCGGCGGCCGGCGTGTCTTTCTATGGAACGACCCAGCTGTTGGATACCGCCTTAAAAAGCGGCGCCTCCAATGTTGTATATGAGATCTCGACCGGCGTGCTGGGGACCGTCGGCGGCGTCCTGGCGGTAGCCGGTGTGATCGTCTGTCCGATCACCTCGGGAGATACCGCTTTCCGCAGCGCGCGGCTGATCCTGGCCGAGACCTTCCATCTGGAACAGAAGAAGATCGTGAATCGTCTGCTGATCACCATTCCTCTTTTGGGAATCGGCGGCCTCCTGACCTGGTTTGCCATAGTCAATGACAACGGTTTCCAGACCATCTGGCGGTATTTTTCCTGGAGCAATCAGACCCTGGCCATGATCGCATTGTGGGTTTCGACGTCTTATCTGCTGAAGGAGGGCAAGTACCGCTTTGGATCGTTGCTGACGGCCCTGCCCGCGACCTTCATGACGGCGGTCAGCTTTACATATATCCTGCTGGCAAAGGAAGGTCTTCGGCTGGATCAGACGCTTTCATACATCATCGGATGGACAGCTGCTGCCATTCAGTTTGGCGGGTATTTGTATGCGCTTTCCAAAAAACTTCGGAACACTTGAAATAGAAAGAACAGGAAATAAAAAATGAGCAGAGAAAAGAAAAAGGGAACAGGGCTGATCCTAATTTTAACTGCCGTGGTCCTGATCCTGGCAGGAGTATTGGTATTTCTGCTGGTAAGGAACGATGTGATCGGAGGCAAAAATCAGTCAGAAGGGACGACATCCGAAACAGCGTCTGAGAGCGCTGCACAGGAAGCACCTGCCGGCACAACGGAGCAGATGCCTTCAGTGACGACAGGGACCGAGGCGGAAACGACGGAATATGCGGAGAAAGTCCTGACGCAGGAAGAACTGTCCGCCCTGCCGCTAAAAGAGGCGGCTCAGGGCGCAGTCGGCAGCTTCCTCGCGCTTTATCGCGCTTGTGATCCGAAAGCGGGAACGTATCTGACAGGCGGGAGCGATCTGAGCTTTCCTGAGATTCAGTCCGCGATAGCCACCAGTCTGAAATATGAGATACACGAAACCCGTCTGATCGGGAACGAGGATGGAACGGCCTTTGCCGAAGTCGATGTGACGATTGAAACACCTAGTTTTCGGGCTGCCTATGAAGCAACGCAGAAAGAGCTGAGCGCAGAAGCGGATGCCGAAACGATTCTGAAGACTGTCCATGCCAAACTGCTGGATGCGGGGAATGCTTCAAGAGTGAGCTTTGCCATTACGGTGCAGGTACTCGATTTCGTGACAAGCCGGGAAATTCAGATGAGCCCGGAGCTTTCCGATGCACTGACCGGAGGGCTCATGTCCTATCTGGCCGAACTTGCGGCAGGAGGAAAGTAAGATGAAGAAGAAAGTCTGCAGCATTATTTTAGTCTTTGCCATCCTTCTCGGCCTTCTTCCGGCCGGCCCGGCCCAGGCCGCCATGACAGAAGAAAAGCCGGATGTCATTCCGGGTGAATTTGAATACCGTTTTGTGGGGGATGAAGAAGACGATATAAAAAAGATAAAGGGATATCTGAAGGATAACAGCGATATCTACGTATCCATGGAGGACGCGGCCATGCTGGCCGGCTTTGAAATCTTGCCTGCGGGCGGCTGGTACAGCTTCTTCCGGAAAGAGGAGCCCGTCTGGTCATACCTGAATCTGAGTATGCAGGCGGACGGAACCTGCTTTGGGAACCAGGAAACCATCCCGTATCTGGATGTGGAAGGGGAAGGCCGGTTTTACGGGCTGGTACATTTTCTTCGCTATCTTCGGGCACAGTTTGCCATTGACGATACCGGAGAGGATGAAGTGGCAGTCATAAGCCGTGCGGTTGCGCAGGATGCCCTTTCCGTCTGGCAGGATTACGGATCGGAAATTGAGGCAGTCCAGCTGACCCAGAAGGATCTGTATATCAAAAACGGAGGCGTTATAACCACGTTGCAGTCTTCTCTGGGCGTGGTATTGGACGAAGGCTTCGATGTCCGGATCATTGTGCCCTTCTGGGGCGAGAATGCCATTATCCAGGATCAGTATGAAGCAGCGCTTCTGAATCTGGCGGAAGAAGACTCCCAGTACATCTTTGACCGGGAGGGCGAATTCCTGAAGATCGTCGAGCGGTATCATTTTGGCCTGGATGATCCCTGGGGAGCCGAGGTGATCAGCCTGTGCGCTGTTCCAAACGACCTGCTGGAGCTGGCGAAAAAGGTGGAAAATCTGGACGGATTCGGACAGAAGATCATCAGCATGCAAATGAATCTGGACGTGGATGTGCTGGACAGCCTGGATAAGATGGGGACGGCCGCGAATGTTGTCGGCAACGGAGTGGAACTGGCGAAAGCTTTTTATAACTTCCAGGATGTTAAAACCAGAAGCAAGGGCTGGACAGAAGACTTTATCCGCAGTCTGGAACTGCTGCGGGACGTAGACAAGAAACATTTCACCTCGAAGAATTCCGTGGAACAGATGAAAGACGCTTCTGCAAAATTCCTCCGTGAATATGGCAATCCGATCGGAGCGGCCGTGACTGCGGTAGGGGAGCAGGCGCTCATTTTCCTGGCAAAAGCCGGCTTGAAAGCTGCCTTTCCGGTCGGTGCGGTGCTGGGAATTCTGGATACCTGCATCAGTATCTCGGACGTCATCTTCAATGATGAAATCGACGTCGGAAAAGCGACCTATGTGACAGACTGTCTGATGGATATCCAGACGGTTGCGACAAGCTGTCTGAACAGGGAAATCAGTGAGGCGCGGCAGGAAGCTGGAAGTAAAGGATACGTTTCCGCAGACAGACTGGAACGGATTCGCAGCTGGGCCATCCTGACGCTTCGGGTCACTCAGCGGTGCTACGCAATGGTCTATTCGCTGCGCAGCGAAGCCGATCCGCAGTTTACAGAGTCTGACGAAGCGGAAGCCGCACGTACCATCATGAACCGGGCGCTGGGGCTGATTGCCATCCTGAGCGAGTGTGCCCGATATGACAGCAATCTGATGAGTCTTTCCAGCTTCCCCCTTCTTTCCCAGGAGACTTACCAGATCCGGGACGACTTGTCTGAAACGATCTGGCGGACCTGCCTGATCGGGGGAGACGTGGTGGACGATGAGACAGACGAAGCTATTTCGGGTGCCACGATCGAAATATACCGCAGCGATCATCCGGATGACATTTTCGCGAAGCTGAAAACAGATGCACAGGGGCACTGGGAAACCAGTCTGGATAACCGCTTTGATTACAGTTTCACCTTCCGGGGGATGGATAAAGACGGACAGGAATATGCCCTGACCTACGAAGGAACATCTGAGGAAGAAATAGACCGGAAAGAAAACTATATTTATTTTTATACTCGCATGAGCAAGGATCTGACCGAGCTGTTCTATGCATATTTGCGGGCCAATGTGGTGCCGAAGATCGGAACCTGTTACGGAGCCGAGTTTAAGACCAAACTCTTAAACAAGGATATGGCCTCGGGCGGCGGCACCGGACTGCTCAGCGCTTTAGTGGACGATCTGGACAAAGACGGCGCTCTGGAGATGGTAACCGTAACCGTATCCGAAAAGGAAAGCACAGAGGAAATGATCACCTCACTGGTCTATGGTACCGGCTATCAGACCGTATCGATCGATCTGGATCTGTATGAGCTGGAAGAGGGTGAGGTGGTTCATGCGGACGGACCGAAGAATGTCGCGTATATGGAGCGGAACAGTTACGGCAAGTGCTATGTATATGCATGTCAGTGGGAAGGCATCACCTATTTCGTCGGCTCCAGCAATATGGATGATATGACAACATACGGAGCCCATGCGACCGGGATCTACCATCCGGAGGATGGAAAGCTGGTATTTGATTTCGTAAAAGGAGGAACCTGGGGACAGGCTCTGCCCGGAACCGATCACAATGAAAGGATGCATACGCGCAACACGGATTTCACAGATACGGCGCTGGAAACATCTCACAAAGAAGTGCTGTCGGATCTGGTCTTTACGGTGGATTTCGTCAGCTATTCGGATTCCAATGTGGATGTTGTCATCGAGGATCATACCTTCCTGGCAGATGCTCTGAAAGATGGCTATCAGTCCATTGAGAAGGAAGCAAAAGCGCTTTTGAAGCTGCTGGACGAGCATGACAAGACGGCAGCAGCCGAGATCGCGGAAAAGATTCGTCAGCGTGAAGCGGTTCTGAATTCTCCGGCCGGTAAAACGGTAAAAGCAGTGGCGTCATCTCTGGAAAAGACCACCGGTCTGGCATTTAGCATGATGAGTGAAAATGCTGCGGATGACGGCAGCTATACAGCCAATTATCAGGTCGGTAAGGAGGCGAGAGTGCATATTACGGCGGATCAATCCGGCGCAGTGACATTTATTTCGACAGAAGCCCGGAATTACAAACAAACGGCGGAGTGGATCGCTTTGAAGGATGCGATCCTGAAGCTGCCGGAGCTTTCCCTGCCGGAGGGGGCTGTTTCGGCTTTTACAGGGACCCTGGCCAGACAATCGTATGACGAAAACTACGGAGACTGGCAGATCCTCGTTCACAATATCGATAATTTCTTTATCGGAATCGAGAAGAAATAAAACAACGCGGTCCAAAGCGGTTTTTTAAGGAGGGAACAAATTGAAGTACGAACTCCCCATTGACCCGGTCCATTTTGCCCTGATGCACGATACAGGCTACTTCGGCATACCTATGGAAAAGCTGGAGGATATAAAGAGTGAGCTTGCGGCACGGGGCATAGAAAACCCTACGGAGGATGAAATCATGGAGATCTGCTGGGAATTCGGTATCGATCCGGGCAATCTGACAGAAGAGGATGAAGATGCCTTGTTTCAGTTTCCGGACGAATGAGCA
>CADBNA010000297.1 GCA_902795835.1 uncultured Lachnospiraceae bacterium
GCCGCCCGCGATCACCATCGAATTGCCGTATTTTTCCTTTACGCCCTTCAGGTCATTGCTGGTCTGGGCCGGGTTCCACTGCACAACACCGATTGACTTCCAGTCTTTGACCAGGTCAGTGGCCTGTCCGCAGCAGTGCATCGTGATCGGCAGGCCTCTGTCGCGGCCGAACTTTGCCTCTCTGTCATGCCACGGCAGAATCAGTTCCCGGTACATCTCCTCAGACATGAAAGGCGCCCTCCAGGTGGCCACATCGTCGCACAGGCCGATGCAGTCCGGCTTTACAATGTCAATCATGTTTTCCAGGACAGTAGTATACCAGTCACACATGTATTCCAGCAGAGCCTTGACCTCTTCCGGTTCTTCATAGAGAGCGCACAGAGCATTTTCAAAGCCCATCAGGCCGACCAGATCCTGGAAATATCCCGCATGCATATTGAATTCCAGACAGGTGTCTTCCCTGTCCAGACCCGCGGCATACAGACCTTCCAGACCTTTTTTTGCCTGCTCTTCAAAATCAATCTCTGACAGGTCCACCGCTTTTACGACATCTCTCCAGTCGCAGATATCCTCCAGCTGGAAATTGCCCGGCTCCGGAATCAGCGCTCCGGAAGTCGAATCGCTTCCCACATAATTGATGCCCCAGACATCCCTGCCGCCGCCATTCGCCCGGTAGGCATTAATGAAGGGGGGCTGGAAGATAGCGCTCGTACAGGGACGGGTCATCCCGGGCATCGGCCCGAAGGAATAACTCGGAATCCAGTACGGGGTTTCACCGTGCAGACACTTGAGATAGTTTTCTTTTTCCGTTATTTTTGCAGCCATAGATTCCTCCTTTTCCACAGCGCATGTACCACTGCCCGGCGGGGGCCTTCCAAAGGTCCTGCCGGTACGGATATTCTGATTCCGCAAAGATCCGTATATATATAGAATAAGCGCCGGAATGAAGATTTTCATCATCCGGCGCATACATATTTTCGGGCTGCGGCCCCGTAGTTTTTTGTGCAGAAATGCATTATCTAAGACTGCGCTTATCCAAGTATATTTATCAGAATTCTGAAAGAGGCTGATCATACGCAGACCGTGGCGGAAACTGCTGTACAATGAAAGCTGGACAGAGGAAGGCACAGTGCTGCCGGCCATTCCTCAGGTTCTCCGGACACCCTCCGAAATTCGGCATGACCGGAAGCACTGCACCTTCCTCTAACCGACCGTCAACGTATGACAGGCCGGGCGGGAACTGCATACCTGAAGGACAGCATTGGAGAGAGTGCTGGCAGCCGTTGGGCTGTCGCAATCGCAGGACAGGGGCGAGATCGGGCATACACAGCCCGATCGAGAGCGAGACGGAGGAGTTTTCATGAGGAAAACTCCGAGGATTCGCGCGGTACCCTGTCCTACGGTTACGAAAGCCATACGGATGGCGCACGAAGCGACAGCAGGACAAGGGTATGCAGTTCCCCCCCGGTTTACATACGATCAGTCAGCACGCGGTACAGTTCCTCCGGGTCCGACGCCAGCGCATCCGCGCCGCTGCTCATCAGTTCCTCTCTGCTGCCGTATCCCCAGGTGACGCCGACGGCAGACATGCCCATCTCATGAGCACCGGTGATGTCATATTTCCTGTCACCGACCATGACCACTTCCCGGCGCACGGCGGAAGTGTCATGTCCTGCCTCCCCGGATTCTTTCTGCAGATATCCGGCCTGCCGCAGGGCATAGCGGATAATGTCCGGCTTTTCGGAGCGGCTTCCGTCCATCGTCGCGCCGCAGATCATATCAAAGCAGTTCAGGAGGCCGAAATGCTCCAGAATATCTTTTACAAACACTTCCGGCTTGGAAGAGGCTATGCCGAGCAGAAAGCCGTCTTTGCGCAGCCGTTCCAGGAGCTCCGGTATGCCGGCATACACACTGTTTTCATATTTTCCTTTTGTACTGAAATACTCCCGGTAACAGGCAACAGCCTTTTCAGCCTCCTCTTCAGACATATGCACAACTGACCGGAAGGAGTCTGTCAGCGGCGGCCCTACAAAAGAATAGAGTTCCTCTTCCGGCAGGATCGGATAACCCATTTTCTCCAGTGCATACTGCACGGAGCGGATAATTCCCGGATGAGACTCCGTGAGTGTGCCGTCCAGGTCAAACAGAATCAGTCTGTACATGTCTCTCTCACATCCGTTCCGGCGCTTCAAACCCGAGCGCGTCGATGGCGTCTTCGAGAACGCGCAGCACCAGTTTCAGCAGGGCAATCCAGGAAGCCTGCTGACGCGGATTCTCCTCGGTAAGTATTTTTGTCTCGTGGTAGAAGGTGTTGAAATCATTGGACAGTTCATATATGTATGCGCAGAGCCTGTGCGGCGCATGTTCGGCAAAAGCGCCTTCCAGCGCCTCATTGTAGCGGGCTGTCTGCAGCATCAGGTTCTTTTCTGCAGCAGTTGCGGGGGGAAGAACAGCGGTCTCCTCTTTCTCATCTGCCGATGTTCCTCTGTCTTCCGCATACCGGTTCAGGATGGATTTGATCCGGACAATGGTATACAGAATATAGGGACCGGTATTTCCCTCAAACGATGTGAACCGCTCCAGATCAAAGACATAATCCTTGGAGGCCTGATTGGACAAATCGCCGTACTTGATGGCGGCCAGTCCCACGATTTCGGCCGTCTGCTCCGCATCTTCACCGCGGACACTGCGGTTTTCTATGATTTTATTGTACATTTCCTGATTGATATCGCTGATCAGGGTTTCCAGGCGCATCACGCCGCCCTCACGGGTTTTGAAGGGCTTGCCGTCTTTGCCGTTCATGGTCCCGAAGCCCAGGAAATTCAGCTCGGTGTCCTCTTCCACCAGGCCGGTCTTTCTGGCGCAGCGGAAGACCTGCACAAAATGCATATCCTGCCGCTTGTCCACGACATAGAGGATTTCATCCGGATGGTAGAGTGTCATTCTCTCCACAATCGTCGCCAGATCCGTAGTCGTATAAAGAGCTGCGCCGTCGGACTTCAGGATAATGCAGGGAGGCACTTCTTTCTGATCCGTTTCCTCGCTGATGTCAACAATCAGGGCACCCTGATCCTCGTAGGCAAAACCGTCGGCCTTCATTTTTTCAACCATACCGGGAATGATCGGCTGGACATCGGATTCTCCCTTCCACAGGTCAAAGTCGACGTTCAGCCTGCGATAGTTTTTCTTCAGGTCATCCACGGATATGTTCAGGATATGCTTCCACAGGGCGCGGTAGCCCGGCCGGCCTGCCTGCAGCTGGGCAGTGGCCTGCAGCGCTTTTTCGCGGAAATCCTCATCTGTCTTGGAACGGGCGCTTGCCGTCGGATAGATTTCCTCCAGCTCTCCGATGGAAAACGGAGCTTCCGCAGGATAACCGCCGGTCTTGTTTTCGTCGAAATACGGCAGGTCCGGCTGTCGATCCTGCAGTTCGGCAATGATCAGGCCCATCTGCAGGCCCCAGTCTCCCAGATGGACGTCTCCGATTACCCGGTGTCCCAGACGGCGTCCCATGCGCTTAATGCTCTCTCCGATTATCGCAGAGCGCAGATGCCCGACATGCAGGGGCTTTGCCACATTTGGCCCGCCGTAATCGATCATGATCGTTTTCGGATGAGCTGCTTTCGTCACGGAAAGACCGTCATCCTCCGCCATCTCGTTCAGATAGCCTGCCACTGCCTCCGGGGCAAGCGTCAGATTGATAAACCCGGGCATGACGGCCTCTGCCTTCAGAAGCAGCGGGCTGCCCTCCAACCGGGACACGACATCCTGCGCGATCTGAATCGGCGCCTTCCCGTATTTCTTCTTTGCCGCCATTGCGCCATTGCACTGGTATTCACACAAATCCGGACGGTTGGATAAAGACACCTTTGCATAAGAGGAATCGTATCCAGCCGCTTCAAAAGCTGCTGCCACCGCTTCTGTGATCCGTTCTGTCAGTCTGTTCATTTGATTAGTCATTTCCTTTCTGCCGGTCCGGCGCCTTTGTCCGGACGGAACGCGTATTGTATGATCGCACGTCTTGTAATAATTCCGATAAACACGCCCGAGTCATCGACCACAGGCACGAAATTCTGGCGCATGGCCAGCTGGACAAGGTCTTCTATGTCACACTCAATATTAACAGGCTCCATTTTCCAGCGTCTGGGCACTTTCAGAATCGGAATATCCTCGGCTTCGCGCAGATTCAGGTCGTACACATTTTTGATTTCCCGCAGGAGGTCCCCTTCTGTCAGCGTTCCGACATACTGTCCTTCCTCATTCAGAATCGGTATGGCCGTATATCTGTGATACTCCATCTTTTCAATTGCCTGCCGCATGGTGGCGTCATCCTGAACCCAGGCCACCTCACTCTTTGGAGTCAGGAAAAATAAAATATTCATTTTGCGTCAGCTCCCTTGTACCGGCTTCCCTCTTCTGTTACCTCCGCTGCAGACGGAAGACGCCGGCACAAATTGAATTGTTTTTTGTGCATCCTGTATAGTATAATCAATAATGAATACCGTGTCAAAAGAATCATGATGAGGAGGTTAAGGATGACACCCAGACAGGAAAACTATCGCCATCTGGCTGAAACAATGATTAAGAAATTCAACAGACGCAACATGGAGGCAATCTACTGCGACACAGCGGAAGACGCACGAAAAGCCGTGCTGGATATGATTCCGAAAGGCGCCTCCGTCACCAACGGAGGATCTGTGACCCTGGATGAATGCGGCATCCTGGACGCTGTCAAAAACGGGGATTACGAATTTATAGACCGCACGGAAGCCGTTACGGCCGAAGAGAAAAGAGCCATGTTCCAGCGGCAGGCAGGCGCTGATTATTTCCTGATGAGCACCAACGCTTTCACTGAAGAAGGCGAGCTGGTAAACATCGACGGAAACGGCAACCGCGTATCCCTCCTGATCCACGGCCCGGAGCATGTCATCGTCGTAACCGGCATGAACAAACTGGCCGGCAGCACCGATGAGGCAATCCGCCGCACACAGAACATTGCCTCACCTCCAAACTGTGTGAGACTGAACTGCAAAACCCCCTGCGCGTCAACCGGACTGTGCGGTGACTGCCACGGGGACGGCACCATCTGCTGCCAGATCGTCATCACCAGACATTCCAGACACAACGGCCGCATTACCGTCGTTATGGTTGGAGAGAATCTCGGCTTCTGATCTGAACAGCGCACTTGACAAATGAGGTGTACAGGAATCGCCACAACGGCAAATGGGGTGCATATAGTTCTTTCGGAAAACGCTTTCGCTCTTTCTCGACGCAGCGGTACTAAGTTCAAACTTCGTGCTTACGCACTTGTTTTCACTAAGTACCGGCGTCTGCGAAGGTTTCC
>CADBNA010000298.1 GCA_902795835.1 uncultured Lachnospiraceae bacterium
AACATTTTACCAGGAACTCGGAAGCGAAGTAACGATCATCGAGGGCCTGGACCGATTGCTGCCGGCAGCAGACAAAGAACTGGGTCAGAATCTTGCTATGGGCTTTAAAAAGAAAGGCGTAAAGATCTTTGTAAACTCCATGGTTGAAAAAGTAGAGCAGGATGGAGATGATCTGAAAGTCTGTTTTACAACAAAGGGAGAGCAGAATGCTGTGTCCGGTGAAGCTGTTCTTTGCGCTATTGGCCGGGTGCCTTATTTTGGCGATCTGTTTTCGGAGGAAATGAAACCGGAAATGGATGGACGGCTCATCCGGGTCAATGATAATTTTGAAACTTCCCTGAAAGGGATCTATGCCGTCGGTGATGTTTCTTCCCGCTTTCAGCTTGCGCATGCAGCTTCCGCACAGGGAATTGCCTGTGTTGAGAGAATCTGCGGCATTGAGAACGGAATGGATCTGAACCTGGTTCCCGGCTGCATCTACAGTCATCCGGAGATCGCTTTTGTCGGTTTGACGGAAGCTCAGGCGAAAGAAAAAGAGATCCCGGTTCGAACGGGGAAATGTGTGATGGGGGGAAATGCCCGGACAGTGATGTCAGAGGCAGGCCGTTGTTTTATGAAGATCGTTGCGCATGCTGAAACAGAGGAGATCCTCGGAGCGCAGCTCATGTGTATGAACAGCACAGACATGATCTCGGAGATCTCGGTCGCCATTGCCAATCATCTTACAGTACGGCAGATGCTTTTGAGCATGCGTCCGCATCCGACATATGAGGAAGCGCTTTCGGAAGCGCTGCAGGATCTTTCCATGAAGCTGGAGCGAAATACAAGGGAAAGAGCATGAAACGGAGATGAGTATATGAGTTATTATCTTTTGGCAGAAACCATACGGCCCTGTTCCGAAGAGGAGCTTCACAGCCGGACAGGCGGCCAGTATGTCGCGGTCCTGACGACGCCTGAATGGGAGCGCGAGCGGGATCGCTTTGACATGGGCATTGAGTGGGAGCCGGATGCCAGAAATATTCATAATACGAAGGCAGAGGTCAACTACGATTCCCTTACCGGAACGTTTCAGCTTCCGGACCGCGACGATCTGAAAGAAGGTGACTTTCGCTTTGCATTCGCGCTGGATGAAAAGGGGATCGTGTTCATTGATGACAGCGGCAAGGCAGAACAGATGATCCGGGCCATTCGCCGTACAAAACGCTGGAGAGAACCAAGTCTGGAGCGCTTCCTTTATGATTTCCTGGAACAGATCGTGGATAGGGATCTGTCGATCATGGAACGTTATGAAGAAGAACTGAATCAGATCGAAGATACTATTCTGTCTACGCAGGGAAAAGGGGATCTGGCCAGGGTCAACGAGATCCGCAGCGATATCCGGGTACTGCTGGTGCATTATGAGCAGATCATCGATATGACTCAGGAACTGGTAGAGAATGAAAACGGCTTCTTCAGAGAGGAAAAACTGCGTTATATCCATCTGTTTATGAATCTTATGGCGAGGCGGCATGATACCGCAGTTTCTCTCCGTGATTATACCATGCAGGTGCGGGACCTTTACAATGCGCAGCTGGAGGTGCGGCAGAACAGAACCATGACGCTGCTGACAGTCGTCACAACGATCTTTATGCCGCTGACGCTGATAGCGGGCTGGTACGGTATGAACTTCCGTTATATGCCGGAACTGGAATGGCGTTTCAGTTATCCTGTCGTGATTGCAGTGAGCATCGCTATTGTCGCTTTCTGTCTGATCCTATTCAGAAAGAAAAAGTGGCTGTAGAACTGCTGTGATATGAAGCAATAGATTTTTAAACATCTTCGATCTTATGACTATTTCAGGACTTTTCTTTTTGAACAGCATATTGCTCGGGGCCGGGCTGGCAATGGATGCGTTTTCGGTTTCTGTAGCTGACGGGATACGGGAAACGGAGATCACCGTCAGGAGATCGCTGCGTATTGCCGGGACATTCGGGGCGTTTCAGACCGGGATGCCGTTGCTTGGCTGGCTTTGCGTCCATACAATCGCTGAACAGTTTCAGGCGTTTCAGCGGTTTATTCCCTGGATCGCGCTGATCCTGCTGGCCTATCTGGGCGTGAAGATGATTCTGGAATCCGTAAAGGGCCGGACGGAGGAGAGCGAACCGCTTCAGGGGCGGACACTTTTTCTGGAAGGGATAGCCACCTCTATCGATGCGCTTTCCGTCGGATTTACGATTGCGGAATACAGTTTCCTTCCGGCATTCATAGAAGCGCTGCTGATCGGTATCGTTACCCTTTGTATCTGTCTGGCAGGGCTTCATCTCGGCAGAAAGATCGGTTCGAAAATATCGAAAAAAGCAGAGATCCTGGGCGGCATTATCCTGATCGGGATCGGGGTTGAGATCTTTCTGACCGGGATCTGAAATATCTGTTTCAGTATATGATATACTATAAACAACAAGCATTATCCGGTTTCACCTTTAGAGGGTTTTATGTTTCATTGTATATAATAAGGATAAAGGAGAAAGAAATGAAAAAGAATATAACCGTACTTGCTTTAGCCATTATTTTGACATTTAGCCTTATAGCCTGTGAAAGCGGTTCTGCAGCATCTGCAGGAGGAGACACAGCGTCCGCCGCCGCAGCATCCGGGGAGGGGACGACGGAAGAGCTTCCGGAAATTCCTCTTACAAAAGGGGAAGCTGTTGTAGATGTCGGCGATTTCACCGTGACTGTCCCGGAAGGATGGCTGGGGGCAGGAGAACTGG
>CADBNA010000299.1 GCA_902795835.1 uncultured Lachnospiraceae bacterium
GAAATACAAAATCATTAAGAAATACTGCTCTCTCCTGACCGCCTCTGTGCTGCTGGCCGGCAGTGCGGCCGCGGCAACTGCCGGAACAGCTCTGACCGCAGCCGCCGAGATGACAGCAGAAGCTTCGGAAACGGACGCCGGTGAATCTGCAGATGTGCAGACAGGAAGCTATTCCGATTCCTCGGACGGAGGACATGCCATCGAGGCGGATGGCGCGGAAGCCTCTTATGCCGGCATCACAGTCACAAAGACCGGGGAGGCAGATGGCGACGAGGCGGACTTTTACGGCGAAAACGCCGCTGTATTTGCCACGAACGGCGCTTCTGTCTCTGTGTCAGACGCAGAGATCACAACGGACGGAACACACGCAAATGCGCTGTTCTCTTACGGAGACGGAACGGTCATCCGGATTTCCGACTCGGAAATCAACACCAGCGGCAACTGCTCGGGAGGCCTGATGGTAACCGGCGGCGGTTCGCTGGAGGCGGAAAACCTGACCATCCACACCACCGGAAACTCGTCCGCAGCAATCCGCTCTGACCGCGGCGGCGGCACAGAGACGGTGACCGGCGGCACCTATACCACAGACGGGACCGGATCCCCGGTCATCTATTCTACAGCAGATGTGACCGTCAGTGACGCCGTCCTGACCTCGACGTCCTCGCAGGGTGTTGTGGTCGAAGGGAAAAACGCCGTCACACTGCAGAATGTCACGCTGACTGCCGACAATACAACGAAAAACAGTGACAAGTCAGATACATACCAGGCCGTCATGATCTATCAGTCCATGTCCGGCGACGCCGCAGAAGGAGAAGCATCCTTTACCATGGACGGCGGTTCCCTGACAAACAAGAACGGTGACATCTTCTTTGTCAATAATACCGTCGCCTCAATCAGCCTGTCTGACGCGGAGATCAACAATGAAGACCCTGAAGGCGTGTTCCTTCGGGCTGAGGCCGCAGGATGGGGAAATGAAGGCAGCAACGGCGGTCACGTCACCCTGACAGCTGCCAGTCAGGAAATCAGCGGCAATCTGCTTGTCGATGACGTTTCTACCCTGAACCTGTATCTGAACAGCGGATCCGTTTTGGAAGGAGCAGTGAATCCGGACGGGGAGGCCGGAGATATTTATGTGGAGCTGGCAGATGACGCTTCCTGGACGCTGACCGGCGATTCATGGATCAGCGCCCTTACATGCGATGAAGATGCCATTGCCCTGAACGGCTATACGCTCTATGTAAATGGGGTGGCCTATCAGGAGGGCTCGGCCTCTGAGGGTGAAGCCATTGAAGTGGAGATTACAGCATCCGAGGGAATGGGAAACCGTCCGGATGCCCCGCCGTCCGGTAAAGAGGGAAGACCCGGGATGCCCCCTGACGGACAGCCCGGAGGCATGGAAAAAATGAACGGTCACGGAGAAGGCGGCAGACCGGATGGCAGCGCTCCGGAAATGCCGGAAGGAGGAGAAGGATTACCGCCCGCAAAACCCGGTGAATGAGAATCAGCTTCATTCATCATCTGCCTTTTCCGCCTGATTTTCCAGAAAGAACTCATTTCTGTTGTATCCTGCCGCCAGTATATGCTTGCTTGTTCTGGGTATTGTCAGCAGCCGTGAAACCATATACTGGCGGAAGGATTTCAATTTCTCGTCCGCATCGGTGATATCAAAGATCCTGCCCTCATCGCGCAGGATCAGCCGGACGCCTGTCTTTTCGAGGATCAGCGTATATTCGGTGAGCAGCTTTTTTTTCGCTTCCCGGTTATAATCGAGAATCAGCCCGAGGATGTCCTCGGAGAGCACTTCCAGGATATTCCGAACTCCCGCAGGGTAATGATTCGCCTTCAGAACAGCGTCCGCCGTCTCCGTCACCGCTGTGATGTTATCCGCACACAGCGGGAAATCATAAATAAAGATCCGGTCATCCCTTTCGTGAAGCATTCCGGTAAAGCGGTCTCGCTTCCGGCGCATACGGTCGGCGGCCCCTATCAGGATCAAAGACAGGACCGGCGCCGCGGCAAGGCCAATCCAAAGGCCTGCCGGACGCTGCATCACAAGCGCGCCCAAAATGCCGAGACCGACCGGTGCCGCAAACTCTCCCAGAATACAGAAAAGAAACGCCGGGCCTCTGTTCCCCCGCAGGTAGAGATAAATAAAAATGAATACCACCAGGGCCCTGCAGGCAATCGTAGCACACGTGATCCGAATCGCGGCAGACCCTTCCTGCACCTGTGACAGGGCAGTAAGGCCGTATATGCGCAGCAGCACCGGCGCGGCAATCACGAAAAGCATGGACAGCACGATTCCTGCTGCCAGGACGACGGAGCCTGCTACGCGCAGCAGATCTCTCTCCGCCTTTGTATTTCCCTCCTCAATCAGGGTACTGATCAGAGGCTGTATGGCAAGAGAAAGTCCCATAAAAATATCGGACGAATGCAGAAGGTTCTCCACGACGATCAGGGAAGCCAGCATGTTTCCGCCATAATTCGTCAGAACAAAGTAGTTCAGGATTCCGACTGTGCAGGCGTGCAGCACAAAAAATCCCGCTCTGGCACTTCCTTCCCAATACAGCGTCAGGGCTTCTTTCAGATGAAAGTACCGCACGAGCCTCAGCGTGCTTCTTCTGTTGAAAAGCCATGTGCCGACAATCAGGCAGCCCGTAAGCTGGCTCAGCACGCTCGCCAGTGCAATGCCCGATACGCCCCAGGGCTTTGACAGAATAACTGAAAACAGGATATTCCCTGCAGTCTGTACGATATTTGCGGCGGCAGAATACTTCTCTCCTCCGTCATTCAGCACGATATTATCCAAAACGGCGTTCAGCGGCCGAAAGAGATAAAAAAAGGCAATCACGCCATAATATTCTCTGAGATACCGGATGACCTCCGGAGAAACCGAAAGACCTGCAAGCCAGTGTTCCCGTATTGCCAGTATGGCGGCTGTAAACAGAATACCCGCCGCGGCAGCGGAAAGAATCCCCTGGCTGAACACCTCATTCGCGTGGCGTCTGTCAAATCTGCCTGCCGCCCCCGTATATCCGAGTGTTGTCCCGCTGTTGATCGCCGCGGACAGGAAGACAATGATCAGA
>CADBNA010000300.1 GCA_902795835.1 uncultured Lachnospiraceae bacterium
AAGATTGCGGATGGCGACGGCATCGTGACACAGACGCCGCCGCGTGAGCGGGTCTGGATGGTCCAGACGCCGCAGATTTTCCGGTACGGGCTGATCCGGGATGCTTATGAAGCAGTCCGGCAGACGGAGCAGACAGGCATCACGGATGATGCCATGGTGCTGGAGGTCGGCGGGCGGCAGAACGTGCATATGTTTACCGGCGCCTATACCAATATCAAAATCACTACCCCGGATGATCTTCTGACGGGCGAAGCCATCTGGTCTGCCGGGCGGACGGAAACATGAGGATCCTGAACAGAAACCATCTCAAGCTTCTGGCCGTCTTTCTGATGACGGTCAATCATGCCGCCCGGGTTTTTCTCCCGGAGAACTCTGATCTTCAGATCATCCTGATCGGAGCCGGCTACTTCACGGCGCCCGTGATGTGCGCCCTCCTGACGGACGGATATCATTATACACAGGATCCGTGGCGGTATATGAAGCGGCTGCTCATCTTCGGACTTATTTCCCAGCTGCCCTATATGCGGGCGCTGCAGATGGATAACGGCAATGTGATGTTTACCCTGATGCTGTGCCTGCTCGCTGTTCACATCCTGAACACGGAGAGCAGGCCGGAGAGACAGCTTCTGTATCTGCTCGGGATCGTCGCGGCTTCCGCTGTGTGTGACTGGGGCGGTCTGCTGCCGGCAGCGGCGGTACTGTTCGAGAAAAACCGCTCCGGCCCTGAAGGGCGGAAGAGCGCATGGATGCAGTTCCTCCTGCTGTTCGGCGTGCTCACGCTGGCCGACGGGCTCATACAGGGGAAAACGGCAGGACAGGCCGTATGGCTTACCGCTGCGTCGCTGACAGGACCGGCGGCGGGTGCCCTGCTCATGAGCTGTTTTTATGATGAGAAGAAACCGGGGAAGCGGACAGCTTTCGGAAAATGGTTTTTTTACCTGTATTATCCGCTGCACCTGACAGTGCTGTGGGCTATGCGGGTATACGCGGGAGCGGGAGGCTAAAGGGGGCTGAATGCCGGAGAGGCATCTGACTGGCCCCGGCCGAAACAAAGCGATTCAGCAGTGTTTGCAGCCGGAGGTGGCGTGAGCCTCGCTTTTGTGGTATCTTTTTACTGCAGGGATGATTGGCGCAGATGTGCGCAGACGGCGCAGAACCGCCGTAAGAGAAAAAGGAGTTCGGCTATGGAACAGCAGCTGTTTACAAACGAGATTATTCTGTCATGGCTTCAGTATTTTGCCCAGAACACAAAGATAGATCTGGAGCGTGTCAAAATGCTGGACATCACTAGGAAAAACAAGAACGTCATTCCGACGGTGGAATCACACCGCGCTACGCTGGTGTTCACGGAAGCGGGAGACAAGGACATTTTTTACCGCATGTGGAATGCCGGACTCGGGGAGTGTGAGGTCTGGTACAACGAAGGCTCGGAGCCGGTCGGCGAGATCCGCCATGACAGGCTCAGCGATATGATCAACCGGGGGATTAATGCCTCGGCAGGCATGCTGATTCTGAATCCGAACGCCAGGAACACATACAAGATCGGCATGGACAATGAGAACTTCCGCCGGGGATCCGTGCATTATGTAGGATCGGAGATCCGCTCCGTCATCCTGAACAAGATGCAGGTAGAACTGCAGGATGACATCTGCATTATCAGCGGAGAGAGCATTGCCGTGGAGGCGGCGCTGATCGCGACGGAGGGAACGGTGATCGCCGTAGAATACGACGGCGCCGACCGCATGACGATGGAGGAGAATATCGAGTATTTCGGCCTTCATAATGTGCAGGTTATTGACCATGTAGATGAGAACACGATGAAAGACTGTCCGGTGCCGTCTCTGGTATTTCTGGTGGCGTCGGCCAGCATGGAGCAGGAACTGGACTGCCTCACCAGACTGAATCCGGAGATCAGCGTCGTCATTTATACCCTGGACTTCAGCGTGGCAGCCAACATCGAGCATACCTTCGAAAAATACGGCATCCGCGACAGGGAGGTCATCCAGATCTCGGTGTCAAAGCTCAATAACAAGAATTCGTTCGACCAGCAGCCGGCTCCCTGGATTATTTCCGGTAAGGCAGCCAGAGAGCTGTAAAGCAGCGTGCTTTTGCTTAAGGGACGGTTGAAGGCTTACAGGTGCCTGGCCGGACAGTGACTGCAGAGGGGCTCCCGCGCCCGGCGCTAATGGCCATACAGGTTCTTTCGGAAAACGCTTGCGCTCTTTCTCGCCGCAGCGGTACTAAGCTCAAACTGCGTGCTCAGGCACTTGTTTTCGCTAAGTGCCGGCGGCTGCGAAGGTTTCCTTCAGAACCTGTATGGCCATTAGCGCCGGGCGCGGGAGCCCCATCAATTCCATAAAAGATGAAAAAATATCATGATAGATATGAAAAGTATTAAATAATGAACTTTACTTTTCTTTTCTGCATAGTATAATGAAACGTGCCTGCGTTGTCCGGACGGACGGCGCAGAGGCAGCACTTCAGCAGAGCTGATGCCGCTGCCTTGGCGACGGTCCGGCTTGCCGGATCTGAACATTATACGCAAGGAAGGCGGAATCAATGAAGAATACGGTAGAGATCAGATGGCACGGCCGGGGAGGCCAGGGCGCGAAGACGGCGGCCCTGCTGCTGGCGGATGTTGCCTTTAAGACAGGACAGAATGTGCAGGGTTTTCCCGAGTACGGGCCCGAGCGGATGGGAGCGCCGATCACGGCTTTCAACCGGATCAGTCCGGACCGGATCCGCGTTCATTCCAATATTTATGACCCGGACTATGTTGTGGTGGTGGATGAGACGCTGCTGCATTCCGTGCATGTGACAGACGGCCTGAAGGAAGAAGGGGCCATTATCGTCAATACGCCGAAGGCGCCGGAGGAGATCCGGCCGCTGCTTCGGGGGTACACGGGCCGGGTGGTGACCATAGATGCCCGCGCGATTTCCGAGGAGACCCTGGGAAAGAATTTCCCGAATACGCCCATGCTGGCTGCCATTGTTGCTGTCAGCCATGTGATGGACAGGGAAACCTTCTTTAAGGAGATGGAGGCTTCCTTCCGGCACAAATTTGCCAAGAAGCCCGAAGTGATCGAAGGAAACAGAAAAGCGCTGAAGCTTGCCTACGCGTCGGTGCAGGCCTATGCATCGGTCGGAGCCTTTGCGCCGGTGCGGACCTGAAAAAGGAGAACAGTATGCGGACAGATATTACCAATATTCATGAACAGTCGGCGTGGACCGAGCTGACGGAAGGCCTGCAGTTGTTTGCCGGCGGCACTTCCCGGCAGTTCCGGACCGGAGAGTGGCGGACGAACACGCCGGTGTGGGATGCGAAAAAATGTAAACAGTGTCTTCTCTGCACGCCGACCTGCCCGGATGTGTGCATCCCGGTTGTCGACGGAAAGAGAAAAGGGTTCGATTATGATCACTGCAAGGGGTGCGGCATCTGTGCGCGGGTCTGCCCCTTCCAGGCAATTGAGATGAAGGAGGGCGTACAGCCATGAGCAGAAAAGGCACGGTGATCAGGGACCGCATGTCCGGCAACGAGGCCGTGGCAGAGGCGATCCGCCAGGTCAATCCGGACGTGATGCCGGCGTTTCCGATTACGCCGTCCACGGAAATCCCGCAGATGGTCTCATCTTTTGCGGCAAACGGAGAGGTAGATACGGAGTTTATCCCAGTAGAGAGCGAGCATTCCGCCATGTCGGCCGCGATCGGCGCAGAGGCTGCCGGCGCCCGGACGATGACGGCGACTTCTTCCGCCGGACTGGCCCTGATGTGGGAGGAACTGCTGCTGGCGGCATCAAACCGGCTCCCGCTGGTTCTGACGCTGGTAAACCGCACACTGTCCGGTCCGATCAACATTAACTGCGATCATTCCGACGGCATGGGCGCCCGGGATACCGGCTGGATCCAGATCTACGCGGAAAACAATCAGGAGGCCTATGATAACTATATCCAGGCGTATCCCATTGCCGAGCATCCGGATGTGCACCTGCCGGTCATGATCTGCCAGGACGGATTTATCACCAGCCATGCGGTAGAGAACATCGACCTGCTTGACGACGAGTCGGTCAGGGAGTTTGTCGGGGAGTACAATCCGGAGGAGTACCTCCTGAATCCCGGAAAGCCCATTTCGGTGGGACCCTACTCGGTGTCTGCGTACGCCATGGAGGCAAAAAAGGCACAGGAAGACGCCATGGAGAAGGCCGGGGAGGTTATCCTGCAGGTTGCGTCTGATTTTGCGGAAATGTCCGGAAGATCGTACGGCTTTTTTGAAGAATACCGCACGGAAGACGCGGATTATATCATGCTGATCATGGGATCTGCGGCGGGAACCGCCAAGGAGGCCGTGGATGAGCTGCGGGAAGAAGGCTGGAAGGCTGGCGTGCTCAAGCTACGCGTTTTCCGTCCGTTCCCGGAAAAGGAGATTGCCGAAGCGCTGAAGAACTGCCGGGCAGCTGCGATTATGGACAGGTGTGAGAGCTACAACGGCAACAGCGGCCCCCTTGGAAGCGAAGTGCTCTCCGGTCTGTACCGGAACAAAGTGTTCATTGATACAGTCAGCTATGTGTACGGACTGGCCGGCAGAGATTTCACCACGGACCATGTGCGGCAGGTCTTCGGGCAGCTGCGCGCGCTGGCAGAGGACGGGGCGGAGATTCCCCAGCACCAGTATATCAATCTGCGGGAAAACGGCCGGACGGGAGTTGGAGAAACGGAAAAACCGGCGGCCGGGTCTGACGGAGACGCCCTGTTAAAAGAGGAGGCGCGGATATGAGTGATTACAGACTCAAGTCAATGATGCAGAAGCGGGAGCGCCTGGCGCCCGGACACAGAATGTGCGCGGGCTGCGGGGCCACGATCGCTGTCCGCGCGGTTCTCCGCGCCCTGCATGAGGAAGACCAGGCCGTGATCGGCAATGCCACCGGCTGCCTGGAGGTGTCCTCCTACATGTATCCCTATACGGCCTGGGAAGACAGCTATATACACAATGCATTTGAAAATGCCGGGGCGACCCTGAGCGGGGTGGAGACGGCATACCGGGCCCTGAAAAAGAAGGGAAAACTGGGCGAGAAAGACCGCTTTAAATTCATTACGTTCGGCGGAGACGGCGGCACTTATGATATCGGCTTCCAGTCCCTGTCCGGAGCGATGGAGAGAGGGCACGACCTGGTATATGTCTGCTATGACAACGGGGCCTATATGAACACCGGTATTCAGCGTTCATCCGCGACACCGATGTATGCAGACACGACGACAACGCCCGCCGGCACGCTGTCCGCCGGAAAGCCGCAGTACCGGAAGGACCTGACGGCGATTATAGCGGAGCACTATGTGCCCTATGCCGCCCAGACAACGCTGACCCGTGATTTCCGGGATATTCACCGCAAATCAGAAAAGGCCATTTATACGGAGGGAGCCGCATTCCTGAACGTGATGACGCCATGTCCGCGGGGCTGGCGATATGACATGGCAGATGTCATGGAGATCTGCCGTCTGGCAGTAGAGACCTGCTACTGGCCGCTTTTTGAAGTGGATCACGGCAGGTGGACACTTTCCTATGAACCGAAAAACAAACTGCCGATTGAAGACTTCCTGCGCCCGCAGGGCCGTTTCCGCCATCTGTTCAAACCGGAGAACGAGCATCTTATCGGGCTGTTCCAGAAAGAAGTTGACAAACGGTGGGAGGATCTTCAATATCGCTGCGCAAGGGAGCGCTGATAAGCCATGACTCTTACTTCCTACCAGATCTTTAAAACCGTAGCAGAAATCGGAAGTTTTCACAAGGCGGCCGAAGTACTCGGCCTGACGCCATCGGCGATCAGCCATTCCATCTCGGCGATGGAGAACGAACTGGGATTCAGCGTCCTTACCAGGAGCAAGGCGGGAGTGACGCTGACCGGCTACGGCGAGCATATTCTGCCGTATGTCAATGCAGTGCTGAACAGCGACGAGAGCCTTCAGCAGGTCGTGTCTGAGTACAAGGGCCTGACAAGAGGAAAGGTAAAGATCGGCTGCTTTTCCAGCGCCTGCACAAACTTTATACCTTCCGTCATCCGCAGTTTCGGAGAGCTGTATCCGGCGATCCAGATAGAGGTCTTTGAAGGGACATACGATGAAGTCGTGTACTGGCTGAAGAGCGGGGTTGCCGATCTGGGCTTCCTGTCGGCATCCTGCACCGGAGACATTGCGGTTGAGCCTTTTTACCGGGACCCGCTCCTGTGCATCGTTCCTCCCGGCTATGAGAAAAAGGATGACCGTCCCTACATGACGGTGGAAGAGATGAAAGACCTGCAGTTTGTCGTGCAGAGAGGCCCGACAGACGCGGATATCCAGAATTTCCTCAGGGGCAACCGGCTTGATATCCAGACGCGGTTTCATGTGGTCGACGATCTGTCCACCGTTGCGCTGGTGGCCAGCGGCCTTGGGATCTGCATCATGCCGGAGCTGACGATGAAAGACATACATTATGATGTGGGCCGGTATCCGGTGGAGCCGGCTGCCTACCGTATGATCGGACTGGCAGTGCTCAATCCGAACCTGATGTCGCCGGCCGTGCGCGCCCTGTACAGGCATATTATGGAGACCTGCAGCAATTTGTGAACCGCAGGGACAGGTCACTGCAGGATCAGACGGAAGAAGTGCTCCGCGAATCACTGCAGTTTCCTGTGTTCCTCCAGGATATTGTCGCACAGCCGGAAAGCATCCCACCGGCTGTTGGCAGGGGTCATGGCCGCTTTCAGGTCATTTTTTGTGATGCCGCAGGCGGAACACAGATCGAGCACACTGTACAGCTCCTGATCCGTGAAGGCTGCGAAAAGCAGCATGCGCGCCGGAAGCTTCCGCTTCTTATTCTGACTGGCGGCGGCTGACGGCGTTCTGCCGTGCCTGCCGGCATCTGACGGGGATCCGCTCCCGGCGGCCCCGTTTTCTGCAGCGGCATCCTGCACCAGTGACAGCATCGTGCGGCGATAGTCTTCCTGCTGTACGCGGCGCACGGTGACGTCCTGCGCTCTGGTAAATTCCTGCAGCGCATAGGCCTGCTGCGCGCTCTGCAGATCATCGAATCCGAATAAAAGTATGATTTTTTTCATGGCTGTCTCCCGGAAAGCCGCCGGCGGGGCGGCTTATATTTATAATATGACTCAGTCGCCAAAAGCAGATTACGGATTGCTCCGCACTTCGTGCTCCCACAATCCTGCCCGCCATTCGGATTTCATGGGGCCCC
>CADBNA010000301.1 GCA_902795835.1 uncultured Lachnospiraceae bacterium
GTCCATGCCTTTGAGCACTGCATCGCAGCGCAGGATTACTCTGCCGGCGCGAAAGCCGGCCTGGACTATGCGGCTTCACTGGCAGAAAAAGAGCTGGCCGCGCTGCAGAGTATGGCAGAACAGCCAGCTTTTCCGGAAAACACAGATAAACTCCGCCAGATGCTGGAGCAGATCCGCGGAAGCGCCGGTTAACCGGCGCTTCTTTTCTTTCATTTCCTCTTGATGCAAAGCATCGTCAGGTCATCAAACTGAGGTGCGTCACCGACGAAACTGTCGATACCGCTCTCCATCCCGGAGACAACTGTAGCCGGGTTGTCGTCTGGCAGGCTGTTGAGCGTCTCAAGCATCCGGTCTGTGGTAAACATCGTATTGTCGGAGCGTGACGCTTCCGGTGCTCCGTCAGTGTAGACAAAAAGCACATCCCCTTTCTGCAGGGTCAGCTCATAATCTTCATACTTCGACCAGTCGATGACGCCCAGCGCGATCCCGTGCCTGTCCCTGAGGATCCTGAATTCCCCGCCGTCCTGCCGGATCATGGGGTACTCATGGCCTGCATTTGCTGCAATAAGGCGGCCTGTTGAGAACTCATAGAGACCGAACCAGACGGTGACAAACATACTGCTGCTGTTGTTCTCGCAGATGAGCAGGTTTGCCTGTCTGAGGATTTCGGCAGGGGATCTGAGAGATTTCGCCACGCCCTCGATCACGATTTTTGCCTTCATCATGATCAGGGCGGCGGGGATTCCCTTGCCTGAGACATCCGCGATCGTCAGTCCGATATGATCATCATCGATCATGAAGAAATCGTAGAAATCTCCCCCCACCTCTTTCGCGGGCGAGATGAAGGTCGACAGTGCAAAGTCGCTTCGGCTCTCAAACCGCTTCGGCAGATTGGTCTCCTGGATCCGCGCCGCCAGAGACAGCTCGGCAGCCACCTTCTCCCGCTCCTCGGCAAACTTCACGATCTCCCCGGTGTAGCGGTCGATTTCCTGCGCAAGGCCGGATATCCGGTCTGAGAGTACGCCGAACTCGTTCCCTGTTTTTATTTCCGACATATCCTTTATGACTTTGCTGCTGTCCTTGCACTCCGTGTAATCGCTCACGCTCTTCGTGATAAATTCAACCGGACGAATCGACTTGCGGTAAAGGAAAAGAAGGATAATGATACAGGCGGCCACCACGCCGATAAAGTCGATCGTCAGACTGATGATCAGGTTTTTCTTCAGGCTCTGCCGGAAAGAGCTCCACTCATAGGAAATTCCGACCACCATTCTGAGACTGCCATTGTAATAAACCGGCTGATAGCCTACATAATTGTCTCCTTTTCTGGGGAAATCGCCGACCCGTTCAAACTCAACCTCCCTGCTTCCGTTTAATATATTCCGGATAGCCGGGTGCTTTGACAGTTTGAGATCAATCTGCGTTCCCAGGTCCCGGTCGGATTCATCCTTCGTGCACTCGGCAACAATGATCCCGGTCCCATCTTCCTTTACGACAATGACAAACAGGTCATCGATCTGTGGATCACCCACATAGCCCCAGAAAAACTGTTTGTAAAAAAGATATCTTGTCTTGATCCAGTAATTGCGCAGTTCTTCAGGCCAGTCACCATCCATGATCCGACTTTCCTCCTCCTGTCTGTCCGGATCGTAATTGGCAAAATACGCTGCTCTTTCTTCTTCTGTTACAGCCGAAAGCGCCAGCTCCGGATTTGCCTCCCACTGGCTGAGAAACCATTCATCCTCCGGTTCAAGGGAAGTACCGATGATGAACGGAAGGGTATTGGCAATATATCTGTTCTGCGCCTGAAGATACCCGTGGACGGTGCTCTGGAATGTCACATAGGTCTGTGTCGCAATAATGGCAATGAATATTGCCGTAACGACCAGACCGACCTGAACCAGAAGCATTCCCCTTTTCTTACGTTTGAACATTATCATTCTCTCCCTGCTGTGTCAGCTTATGATAAGAAAACCCGCCCGCAGACTGACTGCCCGGACCAGACTGGCAGACTGGCGAGGCTATAATTATTCTACCATCCGGGCAGCATATTTTCAAGACCTTTCACTATCCGGTGATGCGCTGACGGTTAACAGTGCCGGCTGTTTTCGCAGCGTCTCTTCCGGATACAGCTTGATTTTTTGAGGGTGAAGCGATATAGTAGATCAGGATGCCGTTTTTCACAGCTTTCACATGAGACTGACGGCAAAAAACGGAAGGAGCCTTCATGAATCCCCTGATTTTTAGCATTCAGAAATTCTCCACCCACGACGGCGACGGTGTGAGGACAACCGTCTTTTTTAAGGGCTGTCCCCTTCGCTGCAAATGGTGTCACAACCCGGAAGGGCAGAGCTATGCGAAGGAACTGATCTTTCACCGGCATAAGTGCGTTGCCTGCGGCGCCTGTGCGGAAAAATGCCCGAACGGGGCGAATACACTCGTGCCGGCAGAACAGACAGATGCGGCATCTGCTTCACCGGAACCATACCGTGACCCGCAGTCATCAGTACCCGACGGTACGGCAGCGGCATGCCGGAAAGGCAGCGATCCGCAGCCATCCGGTGCGGCAGGACATGGCGGTGCCGGCACTTTGCAGAGCACGCCTCTTAAGCTTGTCTTCGACCGGAGCAAATGCACCGGCTGCGGCATCTGCACCGACTGGTGCGTGACCGAGGCGAGGGAGATCGCGGGGAAAGAATATACCGTGAAGGAGCTGGTAAAGGAAGTCCTGAAGGACCGCATCTTCTATGAGCAGTCGGGGGGCGGCGTGACCCTGTCGGGAGGCGAGGTCATGGCGCAGAACATCGATTTTGTGGAGGAGCTATGCCGGCAGCTGCACAGGGAGGGCGTGAGTATCTTCATCGACACCAGCGGCTTCTGTCCCTACGCGAATTTTGAGCGAATTCTGCCCTATGTCGACACATTTCTTTATGACATTAAACCAATTGACGAACGCTCGCATTTAGCGTATATTGGTGTAGATAACCGCCTGATCCTGGAGAACCTGAAAAGGCTCTCCGACGCAGGTGCGAGGCTGTACATCCGCATACCGGTGGTTATCGGCGCGGGCGGCGACAGGGAAGGCATGGAGCGTATCCGCACCTTCCTCACGGAAAACCATATCCGGGCTGCGCGCATCAATCTCCTGCCCTACCACGATATCGGCAGAGGGAAATTCGCCGCCCTGGACCGCGCCTATGAGGATGA
>CADBNA010000302.1 GCA_902795835.1 uncultured Lachnospiraceae bacterium
GCTGGCTCTGTCAGGCGTTCTCGCCGTTTCCGTATTCAAAAGCACCCATTCCATGGCGCTTGCCCTGCTGGTCGCTTTTGCCGTCGGTGTGGCGTGTAACCTGGTCAATGCTCTGTTTGTCGCCCAGTTTGACGTGCCTGCGTTTATCGCCACGCTCGGCATGCAGCAGGTAGCCCGCGGAATTGCCCTTTATTATACGGGCGGTGCCAATATCCTGCAGCTCGGCAAATTTGTAAATCTTGGACAGGGCATGGTCGGCCCGATCCCCGTGCCTGTCCTGATCGTGGTGGCGATCACGGTGGTCGTCTGGTATCTCTTTAACCATACCCGGTACGGCCGGAGCCTGTACGCCATCGGCGGCAACAGGAAGGCTGCCGAAGCCAGCGGTATCAACTCCAAAAAGTCTATCTATATTTCCTATATGATCGTAGGTCTTCTGGCCGGTCTGGCAGGCGCGATTTTTATGGCAAGAAACAATTCCGGTATTCCCAACGGCGCTGTCGGCTATGAGATGACAGGTCTGACGGCGGCCATCGTCGGCGGGACATCCTTCTCCGGCGGTGTCGGTACGGTCATGGGAACCGTGGCCGGGGCGTTTATCATCGGCTTTCTGGAAAACATCATGAACCTGATCGGTGTTAACTCCTACATACAGAGCATCATCGAAGGCGCTATTATTGTTCTGGCTGTCGCCTTTGATATCCGCAGCAAAAACAGAAAGAGTACCAAACAGATCATGGCTGTCAAGGATGAGACCGCTGAGAAGGCGTGAGCGGAGTAGGCAGCAGGACAAAAAGATGTCAGCCTGCCCGGCTGTGCCGGTATGCGGGTCCACAGGGGCAGGTTCACATATCCCAAAACCCATCGTAAATCGTCAACCAATACTTTCAAAAAAGGAGAATGATCATGAAAAAATGGAAAGTATTATCTGCTATCGCTCTGTCTGCAGTGATCGCGGCAGCGCCTGTCATGGCTGAGGAAACCTATCGTGTCTGCTTCGTGGCCCGTGCCAGCGCCGATACCTTTGCTGCCTGGCTGACAAACGAAATGCAGAAAGCAGCTGAGGAATATCCTGATATCGAGCTTACTACCGTCAGCGGTGAGGCTGATGATGCCGAGATGGCAAAGCAGCTTGAGAACTGCATCACCATGGGTTATGACTATGTTATCGTTCAGTCCAACAATAACGCGGCTCAGGCTCCCTATGTAAAAGCCATTGCTGACGCCGGTATTCCCGTTGTGACGACCAACCCCACCACACACCAGTCTGACCTGGATGGCGAGACCGGTGATCCGGATGTTGACAATGCTGTCCTGGAAGGCACCGGTACTGTCGATGCGGATCCGGTAGCACAGGCTGCTGTCGGCGCAAAACGCGCCGTGGAAGAGGTTCCGGAAAACGCCAACGTTGTTGTATTCCGCGGCCCCTCCGGCAACTATCATGCAGAAAAACGTCGTGAAGCATGGGATACCTACTTCTTTGATGTCCGTGACGATGTCAATATCCTGTATGAGGATTATGCAAACTGGAACAATGATGAGGCAATGGCCCTGATGGAGACCTGGGTACAGGGCGGTACACACATCGATGCCATCATCTCCATGAACGACAACATGGCTGCCGGCGCGATCGAGGCCGTCAGAAACAACAGCGACTACATCGAAGACGGTGTTCCCAACTTCCTGGCCTATGGTGTTGACGGAACAGCTCAGGGCTGCCTGCTGATCAAGGAAGGCCTTCTGACCGCTACCGCACTGCAGGATGCCGGCGAGATCGCTGCCCTCAATATGAAATATGCAGAGGCCGTTCTCAATGGTGAGATGGAAGTTACGGATGTCGATGATTATGTAGACGCTCCCGAGATCAACGCTGACAATGTAGACGACTATATCCAGATCTACATTGACAACGGTGAGCTTACTGAGGATGCTCTGGAATAAGGCGGTAAGCCGTTATTGAAAAGTTTATATTGATATTTGGATAAAAACGATGGGGGAGTATACCCGGCGATTGGTTCGCCGGGTATACTGTTAACAGAGTTGCTTTCCACGATGCGGCTGCATCGGGATGGCGGATACAGATGCCGGAAAGGGCATCTTAAGATGAGGAGGAAGCACAACAATGGAAGGTACAATGAAAACTGCAGTCATGACGGAACTGAGACACTGCGAGATCCAGCAAAGACCCATTCCGACACCGAAGGA
>CADBNA010000303.1 GCA_902795835.1 uncultured Lachnospiraceae bacterium
GTATTCAGAAGGACAGACGACATCATAGACATCGCCCAGCATGAGCATGTTGTAGAGGTCTTCGTTGGTGCCAAAAGTGGAATACTCCACCTTCACCTTTCTCCCGAAAGTATCCAGGTACCAGTCCTCAAAATCCTCTACCATGGACTGTTCCCCGATGATGTCACCGGACGGCAGCTCTATTGTCTCTTCCTCATCCCAGTCGCCGAGGTCTATGTATTCCTCCCAGTTGCATACGCGCAGACGGATTGTATTGCCGGTGGCACCGTCCTTGCGGCTTCCCTGTCCGTCATCTTCTGCGGCAATGCTCTCTTCGGCGGCAATGCTCTGCGCAATGCCTTCTGCGTCACTGCCCGTATCTCCGGATACAGCGGAATCACCCATGGACGTCATAACGGCAGCAGCCAGAATGACCAGCAGGACGGCGGCAGCCAGCCGTTTTTTTCTTCCCGGAAAGCGCCGGGTTCTGTGTTCAGATCTCTGCATGGCGTCCTCCTTTCTCTGCCTTACGAAGGGAACGGAGGTTGGAAATGAGGACAACCAGAACAACGATCACAAAAATGACCGTGGAAAGAGCCCACAGGGCGGTCTTGATCGTGGTCTGCGCTCCTTTGACCGCATTGACGACGTAGGTACTGATGGTATCAAAAGTCGCCGGCTTGGTGTAGGTGGCAATAAAATAGTCATCCAGTGAAAGGGTCACTGCCAGCACAAAACCGGAAACAATGCCGGGAACGATCTGGGGCACTACTACCCTCATAAGAGCTGCTGCAGGCGTAGCCCCCAGGTCCAGGGCGGCTTCATAGATACTGGAATCCATCTGCCGGATCCTGGGCATCACGGAGAGATACACAAAAGGCGCGCACAGAGTGACATGACCTGCGACCAGGGGTATATAGGAATCTTTGCTGATATGAAGCGCCACCACCAGCAGAACGCAGATTGAGAAGCCGGTCACGACATCCGCATTGATGACAGGCACCTGATTCAGTGTGCTGATCAGCGAAGAAGTCCTTTTACGGGAATAGAAGGAGCCAATCGCGCCGATCGTCCCCAGAAACGTGGCGATCAGGGCGGATCCGACAGCCAGGGCAGCGGTGCCCGCAATCATTTCCTGCAGTTCAGGCGTCGTGAACAGCGTAACATAATTATCGAGTGAGAATCCCCGTATCGCACCGATCTGCGTGGAAGTGGTAAAGCTGTATACCGCCAGGATCAGAACCGGCAGATACAGGAACAGCAGAACCAGAAGCAGAAACAGTTTTCTGCAGCATCTGACCATCACAGCAGAGCACCTCCTCTCCCGACTTCTTCGTTATCCCTTCCTGTCAGGAGGGTGAACACACAGATAAGTGCCAGCAGGATCAGCGAAATCACGGATCCGCCGTGCCAGTTATAGGCGGAAAAATAGCTTCCGATCAGGCTTCCCATGATATAGGTGCTGTTGTACAGCATATCCAGAACCACATAGTTGGTCATTGCCGGCAGGAATACCATAGAGACCCCGCTGACAATCCCGGGCACAGACAGAGGCAGTGTAACCCGCAAAAAGGTCTGTATGGGACTGGCGCCCAGATCCATCGCCGCTTCCCGGTAGGCGACGTCCAGCCGCGACAGGGACGTAAAGATCGGCAGAATCATAAAGGGCAGGAAATCATACGTCATGCCGATGACCGCATTCAGGAACGGATGCATGGCCAGATTTCCCTCGATCAGGCTCAGGATCTCTTTGAGTGCGGTGATGCGGAGAGAAAAATTGATCCACATGGGCAGCACGAAGAGCATCAGAATCACAGGGCTCTTCGGAATGGGAGAAACCGCCAGAATATACGCCACCGGATATGCCACCAGCAGGCATACGCCCGTTGTCACGATGGCAATGATAAAGCTGTAGTAAAGAGTTCCCAGGGTGTTCGGATCACTGAAAAAATGCAGCAGGTTCCACATTGTGAACTGACCCTGTCCGTCCGTAAATGCATACCAGAACAGGACCAGCAGCGGTGCCGCCACAAAAGCCAGCAGGAATAAGACATAGGGAATGCCGAGGCTTTTTCTTGAAAAACGCATCTGTTTATTTCCTCTTCAGGGTAAAGGTCATCTTGTCAACCGGCATCAGGAGACTCACGCGGTCCCCCATATTCCACAGGTATTCATCATCGACAACGAAGTCCTGCTCCAGCTCCGTGTGAATGATGTAACTGTAGTGGTCACCCTTGTAGATCAGGTTGCTGATATTTCCCCGCACAAGGCCGGCATCCTGGTCGTCTGTCATCTCGATGTCTCCAGGCTGGATAGCAACCAGTATGCGCACGCGCCCTGGTTCAAGGATCTCGCCGCTGGCATCCACAACCGTTCCGTCTTCCCGGCGGCGGCTGCCCTTAATTATCCGGGTCAGGCTCGTATCCAGACGA
>CADBNA010000304.1 GCA_902795835.1 uncultured Lachnospiraceae bacterium
ATGGCCATGGAGCCGATGCCGATGCTCAAGGTGAAGAAGGCCTGGTTCATGGCGGCCACTACCACCGAGCCGGTGATCTTCGAGAAGTCAGGCACCAGATAGAAGCTGAGACCTTCTTTGGCGCCGGGCAGCAGCGCACTGTGCACCGCCAGAACGATCATCAGCAGAAACAGCGCCAGCATCAGATACTTGGTGACCCGCTCAAGCCCGCCCTGCAGATCAAAGCTCAGCACCAGGAAGCCCAGCACCACGGCGATCAGAAGGTACAGCACGTTTACACCGGGATTGGTGATCATGGACACAAAGCCAAGATCGGCCGTGTTGCCGCTCAGGAAGCGCACAAAGTAGTACATCATCCAGCCAGTCACAACCGTGTAAAACGCCAT
Source organism: uncultured Lachnospiraceae bacterium (assembly GCA_902795835.1). Next base: position 387 of record CADBNA010000304.1, read on the forward strand.
CAGCGCCAGGTTGCCCAACAGGGCGAAATACCCGTGGATATGCCATTTCTGCCCGGGACGCTCCAGCTTCTGGTACATCTTGACAGGACTGGCCTGGGCAGCCCGGCCAATGGAGAATTCCATGACCATGGAGGGCAGGCCCAGAAAGACAAGGCATAGGATGTATACCAGAACAAATCCGCCGCCTCCGAACTGGCCGGTCATCCAGGGAAACTTCCAGACATTGCCGCAGCCGATGGCGCAGCCTGCGCTGAGCAGGATAAAGCCAAGACGGCTGCCGAGTTTTTCACGATGGTTATCCATGGAATGCTCACTCCTTTTTACTTTTAATCGTATAAACCATTATAATGATCATCGGATGGCGAAATCGATCGGGGATTTGATCGGATTCGCCGCCAAACGACTTTTTCGGCAGCGAATGATCCTTCTAATCATTTGCCCGATGCTCATTGCAATGACTATATGACAAAACAGCTGTGATGTTTTGCTGTGCCACAAAGTGGCGCGGCGAAAAGCTTTTTGACTATTCACCATTATGCAGTCATTATAACATTAAATAACAAGTGATTGCAACACCAAAGAGCGTAATCAAGCACAATACTGGAAAAAAGATTCATTGATGTGTTATTACGCCTATCGCGTAATCTCTATTTTTGTTGCACTAATAAATGAATCGTGTTACGATAGCAGCGTTACGAAACAGAAAGCCGTGAAAGGTCTTTCAGGAAGGGGAATACAGATGAACGAGTTTATAGAAAAACACCTTCGGCCAGGCCGTAAAAAAACGGACCAGTTTTTGCTCGCGTCGTTGTTGTCTTTTCTGATCTTAATCGGGGCAGAATTATTCCTTCCTTTGGGAAGACTGCTACAGGGCTTCTTTGAAAGCGTTCTTGGAGGAGACCAGGACGCAGCGGTTTTCCTCAAAGAGTATTTCGATTTTATCAGCATCTGGATCGGAATGTTCCTGGTGGTCATTGTATTCAAAGCCAACAGGCCGATGCTTAAGGCTGTGAAATACTGCAGCCCGCAAATGGGTTCTGGTGGAGATGGCAGCTCCTACATGAACGGAAATCGCGCCGGCAATAATCTCAGAGGTTTTCTGATCGGACTGGCTCTGGGCTTCGGCTGCAACGGCTTTTGTATCCTTATGTCCGTCCTGATGGGAGATATTTACCTTGAATACAGTGGTTTCAAACTGGTGCCGTTTCTGCTTTTCTTCCTGTGCGTATTCATCCAGTCGGCAGCAGAGGAATTGACAGACCGCTGGTATTTGTATCAGAAGCTCCGCAGAAGATACAAGACCCCGTGGATCGCGATTCTCGTCAATTCCATTGTGTTCATGCTGATGCATGTCTTTAACCCAGGCGTATCGGTCCTGGCTTTGCTGCAGATCTTCCTCGTCGGAGTCCTTTTCTCTCTGTTCGTGTACTATTACAACGGCCTGTGGATCGCCATGGCTTTCCACACGGCCTGGAATTTCACGCAGAGTATCGTCTTCGGACTGCCGAACAGCGGGATCGTATCCGCCTATTCCGTGTTCAGGCTGGACGCAGCCTCGGCAACGAACGGCCTGTTCTACAACGTGAACTTCGGCGTGGAAGGCAGCGTTGCTTCCAATATCATCCTCCTCGCGGTGTGCATCTACATTCTTGTGAAAAACCGCAAGAAGGGCGAACATACAGACATCTGGGCAGAGGCAGATCAGGCGGCGATCGAAAAAGCCGCAATTGGGTCGGATGCTCCCAACGCGGGCACAGTATGAACCGCCAGATTAAAAAACCGGGTGTATCGGGTATGACAAAGCAGCAAAAGCCTGATAGGATATAGCTGCAATGCGTAACACTGATATCGAAAGAAGGCCCATCCGTTTGGAGGGGTCTTCTTTCAGTATATATGGAGGGATTTGAACTGCAGGCTATCCCGGCGCTTTACTGATAATAGTGAGAAGGGCCCGATCAGCCCAGCAGATCCATGAGCGCGCCGTCCGCACCGAGAGCGCCGCTCTGACGGGCAAGATCGGTCAGTTCTGCTTCCAGTGCATCGGAGAAATCGACGCCGGTGACTTTCCGCTCCTCGATCAGACGGGCCTCGATCTCACCGGGCATGAAGATCTCCTTCACACCGGTGGCGGGGCGACTGTTTTTGAGCATACCCGCATACATCGAGGCGTGTTCCTTGAAACGCTCCACGTCCAGGAAATGGGCGATGTCCAGCAGGATCACGGCAAAGCCGGTCTCCTCAGGCCGCATGTCCTCCACAAAGGGGATTTCGGGACTCGTGAGCGCATCGGACAGAACGCCGCCGAACATATCCACGAACACGGCGAGACCGTAGCCCTTGTGATCGCCCATGGGGCGCACACAGTAGGCGACGTTGGGATCCGTGGTCGGGTTGCCGTCATAGTCGTTGGCCCAGCCTTCGGGCATCTGCTTGTTCTCGCGGCGGTAGACCTGGACCTTGCCGATGGCGACGCCGCTGGTGGAGACGTCGATCACGAGGGGGCGGTTCGGATTTGTGGTGGGGCAGCCGAGGATGATGGGGTTGGTGCCGATGAGGCGGTCAGCGCCGCCGAAGGGGGCCTGGCAGG
>CADBNA010000305.1 GCA_902795835.1 uncultured Lachnospiraceae bacterium
CGCTCTTTCTCGACGCAGCGGTACTAAGTTCAAACTTCGTGCTTACGCACTTGTTTTCACTAAGTACCGGCGTCTGCGAAGGTTTCCTTCAGAACTATTTGCACCCCATCTGCCTGACGCGGCGGCTCCCATGCACCTCATTTATCCGGCGCGGCGGCTCCCATGCACCCCATTTGTCCGGTGCGGCTGTCAATAAATCAGATAAATCCGATTAATCTGGCTCCTCCTCCGTCTCCGTACGGATCCCCAGTTCATCCAGCTGTTTTTCATCAACCGGCGCCGGTGCTCCCGTCATCAGATCTGAGGCGTCTTTGACCTTCGGGAAGGCAATGACATCGCGAATGGTATCCGCGCCGGCCATGAGCATGACCAGACGGTCCAGGCCATAGGCCAGCCCTGCGTGAGGCGGAACGCCGTAGCGGAAGGCATTCAGCAGGAAGCTGAACTGATCCCACGCCTTCTCTTTCGTGAAGCCGAGTACCTCAAACATCTTCTCCTGAATATCATTCTGGTGGATACGGACGGATCCGCCGCCGATCTCATTGCCGTTCAGCACGATATCATATGCTTTGGCGCGGACGCTGCCGGGATCGGCATCGATGTTCGGCCAGTCTTCGTCCATCGGCATGGTAAAGGGATGATGCATGGCCATATACCGGTTTTCTTCATCCGACCACTCCAGAAGCGGGAATTCGGTGATCCACACAAACCGGAATTCTTTCGGATCCAGAAGGCCCAGTTCCTCCGCGAAATGCAGGCGCAGAGCCCCGAGTACGTTCCACACGATCTTATTCCTGTCCGCCGCAAACAGAAGCAGGTCTCCCGGCTGTCCGTCCATCGCACTGATGAGCTGCGTCATCTCCTCTTCTTTCATGAATTTCGCGAAAGATGATTTGACGGCACCGTCCTCCGGAAGCTGGATCCATGCAAGCCCGCCTGCTCCGCATCCTCTGGCGAATTCAACGAGCTTGTCGATCTTCTTGCGTCCCAGGTTTCCCTGTCCCTTCACATTAATACCCCGCACGGATCCGTCCTTTTTCTCCAGGGCATTTTTAAATACGGCGAACTCGCAGTCACAGACAGCATCTGATACATTCACCAGTTCCATTCCAAACCGCAGATCCGGCTTGTCAGACCCGAAGCGGTCCATTGCCTCCTGCCATGTCATGCGCGGGATCGGCGTTGCAACCTCCACGCCCAGCGCCTCCTGAAACAGGTACTTCAGATAGCGTTCATTGACATCAATGACATCTTCCACATCCACAAAGGAAAGTTCCATATCGATCTGCGTAAACTCCGGCTGACGGTCCGCCCGCAGATCCTCGTCCCGGAAGCAGCGGGCAATCTGAATATACCGGTCATAACCGGAGCACATCAGCAGCTGCTTGAACAGCTGCGGAGACTGCGGCAGCGCATAGAAGCTTCCGGGATGAATCCGGCTCGGCACCAGATAGTCCCGTGCGCCTTCCGGCGTGCTCTTTCCAAGCATCGGCGTCTCGATCTCCAGAAAGCCCTCCCGGTGGAAAAACTCGCGGGTCAGATGTGCCACTTCAGAACGCAGCATCAGATTGCGCTGCAGGTCCGGGCGGCGCAGGTCCAGAAAACGGTTTTTCAGGCGCAGGTCATCCTTTGTCCGGCTGTCTTCTTCTACCGGGAACGGCGGAGTCTCCGCTTCCGCCAGGATCCGCAGATACTCTGCCGTCACCTCCAGTGTTCCGGTGGCAAGCTTCTCATTCACCGCGCCGGCACGCTTCATGACAGTACCGGTAACGGCAATCACAAATTCACTGCGAAGGCGGGCTGCCTTTTCAAACCCTTCTCCGCCGATCTTTTCCTCTTCAAAAATCAGCTGCATAATGCCGGAGCGGTCGCGAAGATCCACAAAAATAATTCCGCCCTTGTTCCGGCTCTTCTGCACCCATCCCATCAGGGTCACGGAACTTCCGATTTCCTTTTCTGTCACTTCCGCGCACCGGTGGGTGCGCTTCAGTCCTGCCATAGATTCTGCCATGTTGCCTCCTTCTGTCAGTGAATATCTTATTGCGCGATGCGCATTTTTATCTGTATCTGTTTTGTGCTGAGTTGCCGCGGATTGCTCTGCTTTCAGGCGGCAGGCAGGGTTTCAGTCCCCATAAACCTCCACAATCTCCGTATATCCCTGCCCCGTCAGCTGCTCCTTCTGGAACCGCTTGTTCTTCTTCATGACCTCCAGATCAACTATGCGGCCGGAAGCCCGCTCTTCCATGGCAGTGCGGATCACCTCCTGCATCTTTTCATCGGAAAGTCTCCGGTCAAGCAGATAAGCCTTCCCGGGCAGGGTGCCGGGCACCTGCCAGTCCTTTTCCAGCAGAAGCATAACAATACGCTCAAAGCCAATGGAAAACCCGCAAGCCGGCGTCTGCTGCCCGGTGAACTTGCCGATCATCTCATCATACCGGCCGCCTCCGCCTACAGAGCCGCCGTACTCGTCCATGGAAATCTCGAATATCGGTCCCGTATAATAGGACATGCCCCGCACCAGAGTCGGGTCGAATGCGATCCGGAAGTCCGCATTTCTGACGGCATCAACGCTTTTCATGATCGTGATCAGTTCGTCAGCTGTCTTTTCATCCAGGAATTCTCCCAGCCTCTCTTTCACAAAGCGCACGCCATCCGTATCAGGCGTAATCTCCCGGAACAGCGCCATACAGGCATCTACGGATTCCCGGGCAAATCCTTCCTTTACCAGTTCCTCCGCGACGCCGTCCGGGCCGATCTTGTCCATCTTGTCCAGCAGGATAAACACGGTATCCCAGTCTTTCTCCGGAAAACCGCAGTGCCCTGCCATAGCCTTCAGAATGCGGCGGTCATTGATCCGGATGGTAAAGCCGGTAAAATCAAGCTTGCCGAGCAGCGTAGTCGTAGCAAGGATCAGGTCAATCTCCGCCAGAATGGAGGGCTCGCCGAGAACGTCGATATCACACTGCATGAACTGGCGGAAACGCCCCCTCTGGGGACGGTCAGCTCTCCAGACATTGCCCGTCTGCAATGCCTTGAAGGGAACCGGAAGGGCAGACGCATTATTCGCATAATAGCGGGCAAGCGGCAGCGTCAGGTCATACCGGAGGCCGGAATCCACCAGATCCGCCTCTTCCTGTGCCTCGGCGAGCTTCAGCTTCTCTCCCCTCTTCAGGATCTTGAAGATCAGCTTTTCATTTTCACCGCCCTGCCGGCTGCTCAGATTTCCGATATGCTCTACGCAGGGCGTTTCCATCTGCGAAAAGCCGAACGCCGTGTACGTCTCCCGGATCTTCTGCAGCACGTACTGCCGGATCTCCATCTCTCTGGGCAGTATATCTTTCATGCCGGTAACCGGCTTTTTGGTCATGCTCATAATGTCTTCCAGACTCCTTTCACTTCCTTTGAAATCTCCGGCAGGCGTATTCTCCCGTCCGGACTGCGGTGCAGGACACGCTGCAGGGCAAGGAAAACGCCGACATGGTAGTAGCGGATCTCTTCGATCATCATTTCCATAGCCGTTTCCGGAGAAAAAGCTGCGCGGTACGGTCTGCTGGAGACCAAAGCACAGAATACATCACAGACGCGCAGAATGCAAGCGCCCAGAGGAATATTGCCGCCCTCCAGGTTAAACGGATAGCCGCTTCCGTCGAAATTCTCATGATGGTACAATACGCTCAGGCAGATTTCATCCTCGAAGCCGTGCCGTTTCAGAATCTCGAAGCCCTTTTCCGGATGCAGACGAATGGAGTTCATCTCTTCTACGACCATGGACTGCTGCCAGACTTCCGATTCATTGGCCAGCTCTGTTTTACCGATATCATGGAAAAAGCCCGCGACGATCAGCTGCCGGCATTTTTCATCCGACAGTTTCAGTTCCCTGCCGATCTCATAGGCCAGATTACTCACCTGACGCCCGTGCTCCAGCTGTTCGGTCATCGACTGACTGAGCAGATGGACGGTTTTCTGGTATCGGGCAGGCGCGCTGCCCTTGTCAGATTTCTTTCTGTTCTGCTTCTTGCCGGAGGATTTCGGGGAGGAAGCTTTTTCCTTTGCTTTTTCCTGTTTTTTCTTTTTACCGCTCATATTGTTTCTCTTCTTAAATGCTTAATGATCTGATTATTAAACGTACGCAGGTGCAGCCGCAGGGAATACCCGGATGTCCGCTGCTCCGCCGGTCTGAGCCTGCTCGTCTACGGCACCCGGGCCAGGTATGACCCGGCTGCCCAAGACTCGACCGGTCTCAGACACGTACTCGCCGGATGCGTCCACACGGGTATTCCCTGTGGCTGCACCGGCTGTGTGGATCGACGTAAGGATGTCACAGATATGATAAAAGCGGACAAGGCTGCACCGGCTGTGTGTGGACAGACGGGTCAGGCCCTCCCTTTCTATCAGCCTGCGGGGACAGCACTGCCGGCGGTCCCGAATTTTGGAGGGTAC
>CADBNA010000306.1 GCA_902795835.1 uncultured Lachnospiraceae bacterium
CAGGACCGGAAAATTGAGTTCCTGGCCAATGAGGACGGCGATATGGCGGCATATGTGGCCAATGGTGATCTGTGGCTGTATGACCGCAGCGAGAACCAGGCTGTCTGTGTCTTTTCCTTCCGACAGGCGGACGACCGCTCCGTCTCGGCAGCCCTGCTGCCGGATACCCGGACATATAATACCGACCACGGAATCTCCATAAAGCGTCTGGAAAATAACGGGGACATGACGTTTGTCGTATACGGGTATATGGCTTCCGGCAGCTATGAGGGAAGCATGGGCGTGCTGGTGTGCACGTATTCGGCGGAAGAAAAAATAGTGGAAGAAAAGCTGTTCCTTCCTCTGTCCCAGAGTTTTGCCGTCCTGGACAGGAACATTTCACGGCTGAATTATGTGGATGACAGCGACCACCTGTATCTCTTCCTCAGCAGCGAGATCTGCAGGATTGATCTGGCGGACGGCTCCTATACCGTGGTTCAGGCCGGCATCAGCCCGGATTGTTTTATGGCGTCTGACACGCAGGAAACCGTGGCCTGGATGGATGGAAGCGATCCTCTTCAGACGGACAGCATCACATTCATGAATCTGCGGACAAACCGGAAAACCCGGCTGGATGCCGGTCAGGGCGAGAAGCTGCGGGCGCTCGGCTTTGTGAATGAGGACCTGGCCTGCGGCAGGGAGCGCACCGGAGACATACTTTCTGATCCTCTTGGCAATATCGTCGCCGGGATGTACCGTATCCAGATCATCAATATGAGCGGCGAAAGCCGGAAAGACTATCAGAAGGAAGGCCTCTTTATTACGGATGTGAGCTGGGAAGAGGGCTCCATGAAAATGATACTGTCTGAGAAGACAGAAAACGGGTATCAGGAAACCGGTGTTGACCATATCATGAACAACAGCAAGAGCAGCACGGCGGTTCTTCTGGACAGCATCGTGACCAACCGGGCGCAGGAGCAGATGACGCTGGTGTTTGAGCAGCCCGGATACACCACCGGGCTCGAGGTGACCTACGCAGGCATCCGGCAGGCGGAAACCCATTCGGAGACGGTGCTGGAGTGGCCGCAGAGTACGGAAGACCGGTACTTTGTGTACATTGAGGGCCGGCTGAAGGCCATTCTGACGGATTCCAGCCAGGCCGTGAAGCTGGCAGACGCGCAGTCGGGCATTGTCCTGGATGCAGCGCAGCGATATATTTATGAGAGAGGAAACTGGCCGGTTGCCCTGATTCTGGACATAGGATCGATCCCGGAAGGCGTTCTGACCGCGCCTCTGGACAAGGCATCCCTGCAGGAGACGCTGGGGGATGGCTATAAAGTCCTGAATCTTACCGGCTGCTCACAGGAAGCAATCTCATACATGATAGCCAGGGGATACCCGGTTCTGGCAAGATCATCTCCTTCCGGAAATGTGCTGGTGGCAGGGTATGACACGGAGAATGTCTGGGTGTACGATCCCTCCAGGGAAAACCGCATCCGGGCGATTGCATCCGATGATTCCCGGGATCTGTTTCTGGCAAATGGCAATCAGTTCCTGTCATATATGGAAGTATAGCGAGTGCATCATTTTATTTTTTAAGAAAGAGGGAAGATAACAGATGGAAAAGATGACAACCGTTCGGGAGATTTTCAGAGATCCTGAAAAGTATATGGGCCAGTCTGTCCGTGTGGGCGGATGGGTCCGCAGCATCCGTGATTCAAAGACATTCGGATTTCTGGTTCTGCATGACGGCACGTATTTTGATACACTGCAGGTCGTATACGGAGACAAACTGGAGAATTTCGCGAAGATATCATCGCTGAACGCCGGTTCCGCCGTCATTGTAGAAGGCATTCTGACGCCTACGCCGCAGGCAAAGCAGCCCTTTGAGATCCAGGCCGACAGCATCGCCATAGAAGGCGAATCGGCGCCGGACTATCCGCTGCAGAAAAAGCGGCATACACTGGAATATCTCCGCACGATGACGCATCTGCGCCCGCGGACGAACACGTTTCAGGCGGTTTTCCGCGTTCGTTCCCTGGCGGCCTACGCCATACACCGCTTCTTCCAGGAGAGAGGCTATGTCTATGTGCATACACCGCTGATTACCGGCAGCGATGCAGAGGGCGCCGGTGAGATGTTCCGCGTGACCACCATGGATCCGGCCGACCCGCCCCGGACAGAGAGCGGAGAGATCGACTACAGCCAGGACTTTTTCAAGAGGATGACCAGCCTGACGGTCAGCGGCCAGCTCAACGGCGAAACTTTTGCCCAGGCTTTCCGCAATATCTATACCTTTGGCCCCACCTTCCGCGCGGAGAATTCCAACACAACCCGCCATGCGGCAGAATTCTGGATGATCGAGCCGGAGATGGCCTTTATGGATCTGGAAGATGATATGGATGTGGCGGAGGATATGCTGAAATATATCATCCGTTATGTGATGGAGAATGCCCCTGAGGAGATGGACTTCTTCAACCGTTTTGTGGATAAGGGCCTGATAGAGAGGCTGGAGCATGTGGCCGGCTCCGAATTTGGCAGGGTCACCTACACAGAGGCCGTGAAGCTGCTGGAAGAGCACAATGATGAGTTCCAGTACAAGGTCTCCTGGGGCTGTGACCTGCAGACCGAGCATGAACGCTACCTGACAGAGCAGGTCTTTAAACGGCCGGTATTTGTCACGGACTACCCGAAGGAGATCAAAGCTTTCTATATGAAGCAGAACCCCGACGGAAAAACCGTCGCTGCCGCGGACTGCCTGGTTCCCGGCATCGGAGAAATCATCGGCGGGAGCCAGAGAGAAGAGGACCTGCAGAAGCTGGAGACGCGCATGGATGAGCTGGGGATGACCAAAGAGGATTACCAGTTCTATCTGGACCTCCGCCGTTACGGTACGACCCGTCATTCCGGCTTCGGCCTGGGATTTGAGAGGTGCGTCATGTACCTGACCGGCATGAGCAATATCCGCGATGTCCTGCCATTCCCGAGGACAGTGGGACACTGCGAGCTGTAAAGAAAGGCGGATGTTCTTTTCAGACAGCAATGGCGGGATCATACCAATACTTTAATATCGACAGGTGCTGCTGTTATATCGGCAGCATCTTTTTTTGTGCTCTCGGCAGCATCCGGGTGAATTCACAAAAACTTCACAATTTTTATTAGCACTCACTATTGACGAGTGCTAATAAGTGTGCTATAACGGATTCAGCACGAGGGAAAAAGAAAGCGCCTCTCGTTTTTACATAAATATGTTTTCAAAGAATGTTTTGATAGAAGGAGGAACGAATTATGTTGTTACCAGATGTTTTTGGAGATAAGTTTTTCAGTGATTTTCTGGATGATCCGTGGAGCAAGAGGTTCTTTGCACCGGCTGCGCAGAACCAGCAGATGAGAACAGACGTCAAGGAGACGGAGACCGGCTATGAGCTTCAGATCGAGCTGCCGGGATATAAGAAAGAGGATGTCAATGCTGACCTGAAGGACGGCTACCTGACCATCTCCGCTGCCCGCAGCGAGAACAAAGATGAGAAGGATACCGAAGGCAACTACATTCGCAGAGAACGTTACAGCGGATCCTGCAGCAGAAGCTTTTATGTAGGCAAGACCATTGAGCCGGAAGACATTCACGCGAAGTTTGAGGACGGCGTCCTGAAACTGGACGTGCCGAAGAAGGAAGCAAAGAAAGTCGAAGAGAAGAAGACGATTGCAATTGAAGGCTGACAATTCCGCTGATTCCGGAGAACAGAACTCTGAACAGGTACAGAAGCTGCTCCGGCAGCGGCAAGCAGGGAAAGGCTGCCACGGCTCTGAGAGATCAGGGCTGTGGCTTTTATGATTTTTGAAGAAAGAAGGTGAGACCATGAAGCGCGATTGTTACGAGGTTCTGGGAGTGCCGCGGCATGCTGATGAGAAGGCGGTCAAACGCGCTTACCGGAAACTCGCCAAACAGTATCACCCGGATACCAATGCCGGGGATCCGAATGCAGAAAAAAGATTCCAGGAAGTAGGGGAAGCGTACGGTATTCTGAGTGATCCGGAGAAAAAGGAAATCTATGACCAGTACGGCTGGGAGGCTTTTGAGAACGGAATGGATCCGAAAGCCTACCGGGACGCGCGCCGGGAATGGGAAGCCCGGGGCGGCGGACAGGCCTGGAATTCGCAGAATTTTGGCGGCGGACAGACCTGGAATTCACAGAGCTACAGCGGCGATCCGTCGGAGTTCTTCCGTCATTTTTCGGGGGGCGCTTCCGCCCGGGACGGCGACGGAACGACCTATCGCACCTGGCATTTCAGCGGTGATCCCGGCGCGGCCGGCGGTTTTGAAGATATATTCGGTGATTTATTCGGAAAAGGAGGCGGCGGGAATTCCTACAGCGGCGGTTCCTATGGCGGAAGCGGATATTCCCGGCGAACGGCGGGAGATCCGTATGAAGGATTTCACACCTACTCCGGCGGATACGGCACTTCCTATGGAAGCGGTTTTCAGGAGAGACCGGAATCCTGGGACAGAGAAGCCGCGATCTCCATTTCTTTTGATGAGGCAGTGTATGGCTGCACGAAGACGATCCGCCTGAGCAGCCAGGAGAATCAGACCGGCGCAGATACCGGCAGCAGCGGCACAAGCACACTGCAGGTAGATATTCCGGCCGGCATCGAAGACGGAAAAAAACTCCGCCTGCGCGGCAAGGGCGCCAGGCGGCCGGAGGGAGGCAGAGGCGATCTCTTCCTGCGCGTAGAAGTGCAGGAAAAGCCGGGATTTACACGAAAGGGCCGGGACATTTACACGGAGGCGGAGATCCCCTTTGTCACAGCGGCCCTGGGCGGGGAGACAAAACTTCCTACCCTGCAGGGACAGGTTCTCTGCAGGATTCCTGCAGGTACACAGTCGGGCAGCAAGATCCGCCTGAAGGGCAAAGGCGTACCCGCCGGGAAAAACGGCTCTGCGGCCGGACATGAGTATGTGACAATCCGGATCCAGGTGCCGAAACATCTGACGCCCGAGGAAGTGAAAGCCCTGCGGGCATTTGAACGGGCAGGCGGCAAAGAAAAGAAAGAAGGGAATGCCGCACGCACCGCATGAGAAGATTCACTATTTAGTATAAACCGGGGCTGCCGCACAAAAGCGCCGCGGTGCATATATATTCTTTCGGAAAACGCTCTCGCTCTTTCTCGACGCAGCGGTACTAAGCTCAAACTTCGTGCTTACGCACTTGTTTTCACTAAGTACCGGCGTCTGCGAAGGTTTCCTTCAGA
>CADBNA010000307.1 GCA_902795835.1 uncultured Lachnospiraceae bacterium
AGTAGTATTTTCTCATATATTTCTTCCCTTTGCAATTATTTTTAACATTATTATAATTGCAAGGCATACCCATGTCAACCAACCAAACCGAACATTTAAATGTCTGAAATGTTAAAGCTGGTTGCGAAAAGAAAAGGAAATCCCGGAGCATCAGCCGGAAGCAGCGCAGAAAAAAGGTACTGCGGCGCTGACCCTGCCGCCCTTCTCCGGCATCCTGTTTTCCGCTATCTGTAAAGAAGGCGTGATCTAGAGCTTCATCCGCATGCGGATCGGCGCGAAATCAATACTGCAGCGTCCCTCGGAAATGTGAACGGGGATCTGGTCGGAGAACGACCAGGTCTCCGGCTCCAGGTCCTCCCTGGAAAAATCATACACCAGGACCTTCTGCCCTTCCGGGTCGACGATCCAGTATTCTCTCACACCTGCATGCTGATATTTATAGGTCTTCAGAAGCATATCCTTAGACCTCGTGGAGGGAGAAAGAATCTCGACCACGAGGTCAGGCGCACCGTCGATATACCGGCTGCTTAAATCAAACTCCCGGCAGAGCACAAAAAGATCCGGCTGCAGCATCGTTTTATCGTCCATATCCAGCCGGACATCGCAGGGGGACAAAAAGACCAGACAGGGATGACCTTGGGCATCCGCGCACTGTCGAAACTGCAGATGCAAGTCTCCGAGTATGATCTGGTGCAGCGCCGACGGCGCGGCCATATCAAAAATCTCCCCGTCGATCAGTTCTACCCGACGCTCCTCCGGGATAGCATAGTAATCCTCCAGGGTATACTCGCCCTTCCGCTTAGCCTGGTAAGGCGCGGCTGCTTCGCGAAGCGCAGCCGGCCGGGCGCTTCTCCCCGCTCCGTAGCGGACAGGTTCATCGCCTGCGGATGCAAACGCCCGCTCCAGGGCTTGGATGGTCCTGCGGCGGGGCGCACCGGTCTGCCCGGAGAAAATCTTCTGCACTGTACTGAAGGGAACCCCGGAAAGCTGTGCGATCATCTCATTGGAAAGGCCCAGCTCGATTTTTCTGGCCTTCATCTCTTCGATCGTCATGGTATACCTCCTCCTGATGTTTCATGCATCGGAACAGTATCGAACTCCATTTTCCCTGTAACGGCATGCCATATATATACCATATATATTCCTTTTTGTCAACATGGAAAACCAGTTATCCGGACCCTATGAAAATCCTCGTCAGTATTGTAAAATAGCGAAAAAGAGCAGTTGATCTGTCAACACTGTGAGGTATCGCTATGAAAACTTTGGCTGTCAACAACATCCGTGCACTGGTCTCCTGCGACGGCAATGATACGGTATATGAAAACGTTTCTCTGCTGTGCAGGGACGGGCTGATCGCCTATATCGGACCGGAAAAGCAAAAAGCCGGGACCGTGATCGACGGCACCGGCATGCTCTGCTACCCCGGGCTGGTCAACGCGCATCATCATCTGTACCAGGTCTTCTCCCGGAACCTCAAAGAGGTCCAGAATATGGAACTCTTTGACTGGCTGAAGACCCTCTACGAGATCTGGAAGAACCTGAACGCCGACACGGTCTACCTTTCCTCCCTGACCGGCATCGGCGAGCTGATGAAAAACGGCTGTACGACCGTCTTTGATCACCACTATGTATTTCCTGCAGGATCCGGCGATCTGATCGGAGCCCAGGCGGCGGCCGCAGACCTTCTGGGCATGCGCATGCACTTTTCCCGGGGATCCATGGACCTTTCCGTCAAGGACGGCGGTCTGCCCCCGGACAGCGTCGTCCAGACCGTGGATGAGATCATGAAAGACAGCGCAGACCTGATCGGACGCTGGCACGATCCGTCCTTCCGGTCAAGACACCGGGTCGCACTCGCGCCCTGCTCACCCTTCTCCGTCTCGGAAGACCTGCTGCGCGAATCCGCCATTCTGGCGCGGGAAAAGGGTGTGCGCCTGCATACCCACCTGTGCGAGACCCTCGATGAGGAAAAATATATGCTGGAGCGCGAGGGGATGCGTCCCCTCGCCTACATGGAAAAGCTGGGCTGGGTCGGCAGCGATGTCTGGTACGCCCACGGCATCCACTTTAACGACGAAGAGCTGCGTCTCCTGGCCGAAACCGGCACCGGCGTATGCCACTGCCCCGTCTCCAACATGAAGCTCTCCTCCGGCATCGCGAGAATCCCCGAGATGCTGGAAATGGGCATCCCGGTCGGTCTTGGCGTAGACGGCTCGGCCTCCAACGACGGCTCTGATCTGCTCGAGGAGATCCGCGTCGGCTATCTCCTGCACCGCTTAAACTCCAGCCGGAAAGCGCCGACAGGCTATGACATGCTCAAGATCGCGACCATGGGATCCGCAAAGCTCCTGGGCAGAGAAAACGAGATCGGATCACTGGAGACCGGAAAATGTGCGGACTTCTTCCTGGTCGATTCAAACCGGCTGGAACTGGCCGGAGCCTGCTCCGATCCCGCCTCCCTCATCGGCACAGTAGGCCTGCGCGCGCCGGTGGACTACACCGTCATCGACGGAAAAATCACCGTCGACCACGGCAGAATCACCGCCATTGACGAAGAAACGATAACGTCCTGCGCCCGCCTGGAGCTTGGACGGTATCTGGGCAAGTGAAGGCTGCAGTTTCTTAGAGCAATACGTATGGAAAAGGCCTCTTATGACGAAAGCACCCGGCATACTCAAGAAAATTCGTATGCCTGGGTGCTTTCCGTCATTTCGAGGCCTTGATCTTTATACCTCGCGCACCAGCCCGCACACCGTCTCCACAAAGGTCTCCCGGTCCGCGTCCAGCACAACAAAGGTATTCTTCACGCCGAATTTCACATCCGTATCCCGGTCAGAAACCGTC
>CADBNA010000308.1 GCA_902795835.1 uncultured Lachnospiraceae bacterium
CCGTAGCGGTCAAGCATATCAATGGATGTCTGGTGAATCTTCCTCACCTGTTCATCCGTTATCAGTTTCAGAAAAGCCATCCGTGAGGTCCTCCTTCTAAGGTACGCATCTGCCCTTTTTCAGTTCGTGCGTCTGTGTTACAGGGGCAGCCTGGTACCGATGCCCATCTCAACTGCCTTGTCAAAAATTGCCCGGCCCATTACGACATCGCATACGGACATGCCGATATTCGATACGACAATCAGCTCATCCGCGGATGTGCGTCCCGGGATCAGCCCTGCCAGGACCTCTCCGGTCTGGCCGCAGATCTTCGGAAGGCCGTCCGGGAAGTAGCCCATGCCGTTGAACAGCTCATGCTCGTCGATACTGTCGACGAAATACTTGTCAGCGCCGGTCTGGATGGCAGGATCCCAGAATGTGTTCAGGTCGCACGGAAGGATTGTCTGGCCGGCGTGCACCCATTCCTTCTTCACAATGCCCATCGGCTTCAGCAGGATGATGGTGGCCGAGCACATGACATCGCAGTTCTCCGCCATGGTCTTCGGATCCGATTTGACGATCTCCACGTCGACAAACGGCTTTACATTCTCGATCAGCGCGTCCATCATCTCCGGACGGACGTCATTGATATAGATCTTTTTCAGCTTTTTCAGCGTGCGGACGATGAACTTCACGTGTTCCTGTCCCTGTACGCCGCAGCCGAACATGCCGAATGTCTCCGCATCCGGATGGAAAGCGGCCGCTGTCAGGGCTGTTACGGCCGGCGTGCGCATGGCGGTCAGCCATGAGCAGTCCATGACCGCGTACGGCACTCCTGTTTCGATATCGTTCATGATCTCCAGTCCGGTCGTCTGATTCATGCCGAACTGTTTGGGATTTCTGGGGAAGCACTCGATCCATTTGATGCCGCAGGCAAGGTTGTCCGGCACATAGGCGGGCATGGCATGGAAAAAAACATCCTCCCAGGGATGAATGCCGATCTTGGCCGGCATTTCGAATTTTTTCGTGCCATGCGCGATCAGCGCCTGCCTGGTCAGATCCAGGGTCTCATCCATTGTGGGGCCGGCCTTTATGCACTCTTCTCTTGACAGCCAGAGCACTTCTTTCCCAAGCTTCAGGATGTTCTTCAGGTTCTCGTGATCGCCCGCAAATGCTTTTTTCTGTTCCTCCGTTGCTGTATAAGGCATTGTAAGATCCTCCGTTCCTACAGAAGTGATGATGCAGATTCTCATAGAAAGATGCTGCAGACTCAAAAGACTATTTGCCGTTATTATACATCAGCCGGATCAATAAAGCCAATGATTTTGACAATTTATACAGGATTTGTGACTGATGACCCTTTTTTTAACACAGAATTTTACATCTTCTTCGCCATCATGTGCGTATTTTATCTGTCAGAAGTTCCCGGCCCGAACATCCTCTCTTCCCTGTGTTTTTCTGGAATAATAATACATCATCTCCGCAATCTCCCGGCTGCTGACGGGGAAACCGGAAGCAATCCACTCCCGCAGCATACCGACAGCGCCGTTGGCAATAAAAAGCTTCAGATAGCGTGAAGACTGCTCATCCCTGTACACGACCCCGCTCATCTGCTTCAGGCAGAGCACATCCACCATTTTGGAAGAGAAGTCCGCATTTACCGACTCGCTGAAAAGGATGCGGAACACCTTTTCATTTTCCCGGACGAAATCAAAGAAGGCTGTGGTCACCCGCAGCAGGCCTTCCTCCTCCTGCTGGTCCAGCGGCAGCGGCAGTGAGGGAATCTGCTCCAGAATATCCTGCTCAATTTCCCGAAGCAGGTCGGAAGGCTCCGTATAATAATGATAAAAGGTGGAGCGATGGACATCCGCCTTTTCGCAGATCGCCGTTACTGAAATTCCGGACAGATCCCTCTCCTCCAGCAGGTCCAGCATGGCATCCTTCATCAGACGTCTGGTCATGCGGACGCGTCGGTTTTCCTTCTTCTTGTCCATAATCTCCCTCCACATTCTGACAGTATTCTCCTGTTTATCGATTTTATACATTTCTGATACTGTGCACAAGTTATTTCGAAGTTGTTTTCCTGATCGACTGAATCAGGCGAAAAGGCCCGTACAATTACGTTCGAAAAAGGAAGTAAACAGAAAAAACCGGAATGGGATTCGTCTTCTCCCGATTCCGGCTTTTGCTTTGTTGCGGATTTACAATATCGCCGCAGATTCCCCCGGTCTGCTTTTTCGGACCTTTGAGGAATATTCGATACAGACGCGTTTCTGTATGTTATGAAAGGTTTGCAGCGTTCAGCTCAGCTTCCAGCGCTTTGCTCTGTTCTTCCGTCATACCCGTTCCCGGAAGCCCGGCAAGCTTTCTGGCACTCCACCCGCTGACAATTTTGATTCGTTTATCGGTCAGATCCATGCCGTGTTTTTTGCAGATTTCAACGGCTGTCGGGTTTGCAAGCAACTCCTTAACAGAACTGTCAAATGTTAATGCCATAATTCATTCTCCTTTTTGATACATCATCATCGACAGTATAAATTTTAACACCAGTATGTCGGTATTTCAACAATCTGTTTGTCTGTTTTTACCAACCATTGTCATCACTGAAATGCGTTATTATAAAAAATTGTCATAAAGTGCGACAAAAATATCTTGTTTGTTGTTATTAAAACAAACCGAAGCGTATTGTCTGTTGTATTAATAACACAGCTTTTATAAAATAAAACAACAAAACTTACAAAACATAAAGGAGGAACCATTATCATGTCATTCAATCTATTCAGAAGGTGGAGCCCGGAATATGCCCTGAATGAGACATACGCGGATATAAAGGAAGAGGGAATGAAGGGCCTGAAAAAGCATCTCACCGAAAACGCGCTGAAAACCATCGAGAGTGTCGAATCAATCGGAAATCTGTCCTCCTTGATTGTGGGCAGCGACCCGACAAAACTGCTGATCAGCAAAATGGCAGAATTTGAGTATGTAGTAAATGATGTCCTGAAAGGCTCAGACTCCGCACGCTGTATAGTAGCTTTCAATTACAAGGACAGCGTGGAGGGTACCATTGAAATTCAGATGATCAAAGAAGAAAAAGAGTGGAGAATCGACGCCCTGAAGAATCCGCAATTTGACAAACTGGAATTAACCTTTGGTGAAGCAGAATAAAACTCCGGCCGGATGCGCGGAGATTGAAAAAATACGAGGCTGCGAAGAAATGAAGTGGAAAGACTTCAGACTTCACAGCCTCTCTTTATTCGGTTTGTAAGATTTATATATTCCTTTTTCCCTCTTCCTGGTATAAGATGAAATAGTGTGTTTTTCAGACTATGATCGCAGGCGCCCGGCGGCTTCCGTCATGGGAGCCATGTGCAAAAGCCGGCTTTCTTCGATTTTAATCTGTCCGGGTTTGGAGGAGAACCATGAGCAATACAGCCCCTTATCTTAAACTAC
>CADBNA010000309.1 GCA_902795835.1 uncultured Lachnospiraceae bacterium
CGCCGCCCCGCTCCGTGATTTTGAAGAACTGGCCCGCAGTGTATGTGAGCGCGTACTGGATGACGAACACTGTCCCTATGAGGCGGAAATCTCCATAACCATCACAGACAATGACGGGATCCGGGAACTGAACAGCCGGTTCCGCGGAATTGACGCGCCGACAGACGTGCTGTCCTTTCCGATGACGGATTTTCCATCTCCGGCGGCCTATGATATCCTGGAGGAGGAAGCGGCGGACTGCTTTAATCCAGAGACGGGAGAACTGCTGCTGGGAGATATCATCCTGTCTGCAGAACGGGCACGCGAGCAGGCGGAGGCATACGGTCATTCCCTGAAAAGAGAACTTGCTTTTCTCATGGCCCACAGTATGCTTCATCTTCTGGGCTATGACCACATGCAGCCGGATGAAGCTGCGGTCATGGAGCAGAAACAGGAGGCTGTGCTGCAGTCCCTGGGCATTACAAGAGATCAAGACAACACAGGAGCATAACAGGTGACAGACGAACGGGCATTATTAAAAGAAAAAAAGCGAATTGTGATCAAAATCGGTTCTTCGTCTCTGGCCCATCCGGCCACGGGACGTCTGGACCTGAACAAGGTGGAAATCCTGGTGCGCCAGCTGACGGATCTGCGCAATCAGGGAAAGGAAGTCATACTGGTGTCTTCCGGCGCCGTCATGGTCGGCAGGAGTACGCTGGGACTGCTGAAGGGAAGCGGAAATGTTTCAGAGAAACAGGCCTGCGCTGCCGTCGGTCAGGCCAGGCTCATGCTGATCTATCAGAAGCTGTTTGCCGAGTACAACCAGATCTGCGGCCAGGTTCTTTTGACCAAGAATACCATGCTGGACAACCTGAACCGGTTCAATGCGAAAAATACGTTTAATGAGCTGCTGGCTCTCGGCGTGATACCGATTGTCAATGAAAATGACACGATCGCCACCTATGAGCTGGAACCGCTGGCAGTCTTTGGAGACAATGACCGTCTGTCAGCCGTGGTGGCCGCTCTGGTGGAGGCGGATCTCCTGATCCTGCTGTCGGATATTGACGGTCTCTATACCGATGACCCGCATGCAAACAGCGAGGCAACGTTTATAGACACGGTCACGCATCTGGATAAGCATCTCCTGAAGATGGGCAAGCGCTCTACCGGAAGCAGCGTCGGCACCGGCGGCATGGCTACGAAGCTCTCTGCCGCGGAAATAGCAACCAGTGCAGGCTGCGATATGGTGATCGCAAACGGCAGCGATTTTCACAACATCCACCGTATCATCAACGGAGAGCCGGTCGGCACGCTCTTCCTGGAAGAGAGAAAGGACGAGTTTTATATCCTCAGCCTACTGGAGCATATGGATGATAATTAAGATTACAGATTCTCTGCGTTTTAGAGGGATCTAAACTCAATTACCTGATTTTTGATGCATAGGAGGGAAAGGACATGAGCACGAAAAAAGAACTGCGAAAAATCGTGTTTGCCAGAAGAAAAGAAGCCACGGACGCTGAAATTGAGGAGAAGAGCCGCCGGCTTTTTGCGAGAGTGACGGAGATGCCGGCCTATGCGGAGGCGAAGAGGGTTTTCTGCTATGCGGATTACAATCATGAGGTCATGACCGGCGCTTTTATGGAACAGTGCTGGAAGGACGGCAAGGAAGTGGCGGTCCCGCGGGTCAACGGCGATGTGATGAATTTTTACAGCATTACTTCTGCGGACCAGCTCAGCCCCGGGTGCAAGGGAATCCCGGAGCCGCTGGACAATCCCGAAAAAGGCTATGACTCCGAGAAGCATCTGGCGGACGACTGGGAGGATGCGTTCTTTATCATTCCCGGCGTCGCATTCGACGCGCAGCGGCACAGGTGCGGCTACGGCGGCGGCTTTTATGACAAATACCAGGAGCAGCACAGGAATCATACGACGGTAGCGGTTGCTTTTGATTTCCAGGTGCTGGAGGAATTCCCGGCGGATGAGTACGATATCAAGCCGATGTATCTGGTGACGGAGAGCAGGGTTTATTCATAAACAGGCAAAACCTGAGACTGGATGATTCAGTTTTTCTGTTTCGGCGGTGTATCGAATCGATTAAGATAATTCAGACGGTTTTTAAGGGCAGGCGATTGCGAAAGTCTGCGGTCGGAAAATTGTATGAACATTCAAACGGCTTCCGCGCAAAGAACTTCTAAGCATTCACGTCATCTGCTAAGAACACTCGCAGAAATCATAAACTCGCTGCGCTCAGACAGTATGATTTCTGCTC
>CADBNA010000310.1 GCA_902795835.1 uncultured Lachnospiraceae bacterium
CATGATGAGCAAAACGCACCTCACTGTCGGGGTGGCTGCTTCACTTGCAGTATGTATGCCGAATTCCGCTGAGGGTCTGTTCGCAGCCGTGATAGGCGGGGCAGCAGGCGGTATACTATGTGACATTGACTGCCGGTCGCGTCCCCGGATGCGCGATATTCTGCACGGCCGTCTGGCAGCGCTGGCAATAACCGGTATTTTGCTGACAGCGGACGGGATTTGGCACACCGGCATCATAGACAGTCTGATGTCTGTGGACAGGCAGAAAATGGCGGCAGGGTGTGCGGTACTGATCCTGACCTGTATGATCGGCCGGATGTCGGGGCATCGTACATTTACACACTCCCTGCTTTATGTTTTTCTCATAACCTTTGGTTTTTCCTGTATCGCGCCGGTATTGGCGCTTCCGGTGCTGGCCGGAGGTCTGTCGCATCTGGTGATCGATACATTAACAAGGAGGCCGGTCCCCTGGCTTTATCCTTTCAGGGCAGGCCGGTTCTGTTTAAAGCTTTGCCGCGTAAATAAGACCGGAAACAACATTTTGATGTGGACAGGACTGGCTGTCAGTATAGTTCTTATTTTCTGGAGAGCATCCCTTATAATGGAGAAAATATCATGAAGTGCATCATAAAGGAGGAGCGCCATGAAACTTAACAATACCGCTGTCAATACCATTCTGGGGGACATCACAAAGATAACTTCCGTCACGGCTATCGTAAATGCCGCGAACAACTCCCTGCTCGGCGGCGGAGGTGTTGACGGAGCCATCCACCGCGCTGCGGGCAGAGAGCTTCTGGCTGAATGCCGTACGCTAAACGGTTGTCCGACCGGAGAAGCGAAGATAACAGGTGCCTACCATCTTCCATGCGAATACGTGATTCATACGGTCGGTCCGATCTGGCGCGGAGGGATGAACAATGAGGCGCAGCTGCTGGCGAATTGTTATAAGAATTCCCTTCAGATAGCTTTGGATCACGGAGTCCGGACAATTGCATTCCCATCAATTTCAACGGGAGTGTATTCCTATCCCCTGAGCCGGGCAGCTGAGATTGCGGTTAATGCCGTTCTGGAATATGTCAATAATCATCCGGATGCATTTGATGAAATTGTCTGGGTCCTCTTCGACAGCAGAACGAAGGAAGCGTATGACCATGCGCTGGCATCCGCCGAGGCACATTGTGAATCAGGGGAATAAAACATACACAGACCCTGCTTGCAGAAAGAATAAACAAACGGGAGGAACTAAGTTATGAAGAAAATGTGTTTACTGTTACTTATGGCAGCCGCTTTATTGGTGATGTCTTTCCCTGTTTTTGCGGATGACAATGTATATGACGAAGATATTCAGGATGCGCTGGGGCTTATCAGATCAGCCTGGCAGGAACAGGCCGACCAGTATCCGGAGATTATGTCCGGTCCATATGTTGATATAAAAAACACAAGGATTGTCAGGCTTGCTGATAAACCTGCTAATGCCGCGGGTGACAAACCGGTAGAGGAACTCAAAGATATCGATTATATCGTTGAGTTTATGATGATTACAAATTATTACGGCGACACCTATCCCTGCAATGCCGGCATCCTGGATACGGTTGCCGTATATAAGAACGGAAGGATGGAGGTCCAGAAAACAAATCTGATGAACGCTCTGAGAGCCAGGTATTTCATGACGGATTTCAGTGGTGTAATAGAGGAGATTACAGACCTCGGAGACACATATAACGGACTGCTGTTTTGAGAGTCGGCGGAAGGTGACTTTCGGCTGTGCAGCCGGAGAAGGTAAAGAATGTACGAAAGAGGGCTGCCTCCGTATTCCCTTTTAGAAAAATATGCAGGGGCAGAACGTCTCGGGAAGGGAACGTTATGACTGAGGGGATTTTGAATCCCAAAGAGAAAAAAGTCGAATATATAGAACTGATCTACGATCTGATATTTGTCTATATCATCGGCTGGAACAACCAGCTTCTGCATAGTTTTGAGAATGAATTCATCACGCTGCCGGCTTTCATGGTATACGTCATGACGACGTTAGCCGTGATCCAGATCTGGAACTATACCACATACTATATCAATATATACGGCCGGCACAG
>CADBNA010000311.1 GCA_902795835.1 uncultured Lachnospiraceae bacterium
CGCCGGTGACGGAAACTTCCTGTGCGGTCAATGGTGCGGCTTCTGCAAAGCCAAAAACGCCTGCCGCGCAAGAGCCGAGGCCAATCTGGAACTCGCCCGGTATGACTTCAAGCTGCCGCCGCTGCTGACGGACGAGGACGTGGAGGAGATTCTTGGGAAGGTCGACGAGCTGATATCATGGGCATCCGACATCAAGGAGTATGCTCTGCAGCAGGCGATCAGCGGAAAGGTCTGGACGGGCTGGAAGCTGGTCGAGGGCCGATCAAACCGAAGGTATGTGAATGATGCCGCTGTCGCCAAAGCCGTGACAGAAGCGGGCTTTGACCCATATGAGCAAAAGCTCCTCGGCGTCACTGCCATGCAGAAGATGCTGGGTAAAACCCGCTTTGAAAAAGTCCTTGCTGGCCTTATTGAAAAGCCACAGGGCAAGCCAACGCTCGTGCCGGAAAGCGACAAGCGCCCGGCCATGAACAATGCAAAATCTGATTTCAGCGAAAACTAAGGAGGACAAAATTATGTCTAAGAACGCAACTGTAAAGAACCCCATGAAAGTCATCACCGGTCCGGACACCCGCTGGAGCTATGCAAACGTCTGGGAACCGAAATCTGTGAACGGCGGCACACCGAAGTACAGCGTAAGCCTGATCATCCCGAAGTCCGACACAAAGACCATCGCTAAGATCAAGGCAGCCATCGAAGCGGCCTATGTTGAAGGCGAGTCCAAGCTGAAGGGCAACAGCCGTTCTGTCCCGGCCCTGACCGCTATCAAGACGCCTCTGAGAGACGGCGATGTGGAGCGCCCGGACGATCCTGCTTATGCAGGCTGCTACTTTATCAACGCGAATTCCTCCACGGCCCCCGGCATCGTGGATGCGGATCTCAACCCCGTACTCACCCGTTCGGAGGTCTACTCCGGTGTATATGGCCGGGCAAGCATCAGCCTGTACGCCTTCAACTCAAACGGCAATCGCGGCATCGCCTGTGGTCTGAACAACCTGCAGCTGATCCGTGCTGGTGAGCCTCTGGGCGGTAAGGCCAGCGCCGAGTCCGATTTCGCAACTGATGACGACGAAGATTTTCTGAATTAAGAAAAGGTGCTACAAACCGTGGCAACACAGTAATCGCTTCATCCTTTCTCTGTAATATCCTGATCGGATGCTTCTTGTAATGATCCTCACATGGGCAGCCGTCGCCATCCAGACACTGCCCAATGATCGCAGGAACGAGAATCGTCTGGAAGTCTTTGATTAATCCACCGGGAGTGGTGGCCAGTCCGCTGCCACTCCCGTTTTTGATAAGAGGATAAAATTATGGAACAAATGACCAATTTTGCCGATAGCCTGATTTATGCCATCCTTAACTATTCGCTTTTCTTCCTATATTACGGAGTGATCTTCTACATCATAGGCTTCGTGATCTTCTGGATCGTGAAGGCGCTTTATCACTACTTCTCTCCGACATGGAAGAAATGGTACCAGGCAATTAAAAACAAATTCAAGTAAACATTACGGGCGGCAGGGTGTCCTTCTCTGTCGCCCTTTTTCATGAAAGGACAGATTATATGAAAACACTTAGTATTGATATAGAAACCTACTCCAGCGC
The DNA here is from genome assembly GCA_902795835.1 of uncultured Lachnospiraceae bacterium. The sequence continues at coordinate 1,603 of CADBNA010000311.1, forward strand.
CAATCTCCCTAAGACTGGCGTTTACCGTTATGTGGAGGCTCCGGATTTTGAGATCCTGCTCTTCGGGTACAGCGTGGATGCCGGTCCGGTACAGGTAGTCGACCTTGCCTGCGGTGAAGAAATCCCTGAAAACATCCTCAATGCTCTGACCGATGATGCCGTCGTCAAGTGGGCCTTCAATGCGAACTTTGAACGGATCTGCCTTTCAGAGCACCTGAAGAGAAGGGGCCTCTGCCTCGACCCGTTTCACGATAACCATCCTCTCTCTCAGGAGTGCGTCCGATATTTAAATCCGGAAGGATGGCGCTGCACCATGATCTGGTCTGCCACGATGGGCCTGCCGTTGTCGCTGGAAGGCGTCGGTGCCGTCCTCGGTCTGGAAAAGCAGAAGCTCACGGAGGGTAAGGATCTGATCAAATTCTTCTGCCAACCCTGCGTTCCTACAAAGGCTAATGGCGGTCGCACCAGGAATCGTCCGGAGGATGATCCTGTCAAATGGGCTGCTTTTAAGCGATATAACGTCCGGGATGTTGAGACAGAAATGTCCATCCAGCAGCGCCTGCAGAAGTTTCCGGTGCCGGACTTCATCTGGGATGAGTATCACATCGATCAGGAGATCAACGACCGTGGTGTCGCAATCGACCTTCCTCTGGTCAGACAGGCTATTGACATGGATGTCC
>CADBNA010000312.1 GCA_902795835.1 uncultured Lachnospiraceae bacterium
ATTCTCTCCGCATTTTCCAGCGGCCGAAAAGCCTCGTTATAACGGTCCCACAGCTCCAGACGATTACTGTTGATGGTATCTGCCTGTTCTAACTGTGCCCAGAGATATGCAGCGTTCAGTTCACTTGGGAGATAGCTGTCGCCAAAATCCACCCAGGTATATTTATCTACCTGCCCGCGGAAAAACTTGGAGCGATTTGTCCCCTTTTCGCGCAAAATCTCCGCTCTCTCCTGACACGCCGGGTCATTAATCAGGATGGCGCCACCCTCGCCCATGGAATAGTCCTTTGTCTCATGGAATGAGTAACATCCAAAATCTCCGATCGTTCCCAGTGCCTTTCCCTTATAAAAACTCATCACGCCCTGTGCCGCATCCTCCACAACCCGAAGGCCGTGAAGCTTAGCCACCTCCAGAATGGCATCCATCTCACAGGATACACCGGCATAATGGACCGGGACAATCACTTTTGTTTTTTCCGTGACGGCATCCTCAATCAGGTTCTCATTGATATTCATGGTATCCGGCCGGATATCCACAAATACGAGATTGGCGCCGGCCAGAACAAAGGCATTCGCAGTACTCGTGAAAGTGTAGCTTGGAAGAATGACCTCATCGCCGGGCCGGATCTCACACAGCAGAGCCGCCATATCCAGAGCCGTGCTGCCGCTCGTTGTCAGCAGAGCCTTTCCTGCATCAAATCTCTCCTCTATCCAACGATTGCAGCGCTTTGTAAAATCTCCGTCTCCGGAGATTCTGTGATTTTGAATTGCCTGACTGATGTATTTTTCTTCCGTACCTACATACGGCGGTATATTGAAAGGAATCAAGCAGTCACCTTCTTTCGCTTTCTTGAAGCTCTTTATCTGTTTTCAATCGGGCCTGCGTCTGTTTTGCGACTACAACTTCTCTGATTACATATTGCGGTGAAGCATTTACGCACATAAAGACACGGCCGACATATTCCCCGATCAGGCCGAGGAAGAGAAGATTGATGCCGCCAAGAAGCAGTATGATAGCGGCCGTGGAACTCCATCCGAGGGGCGCCGCATGATAAGCAAAATACCGGATTACAATCACAATGATATACAGGAATCCGGCAAATGCAAGAGCACATCCCAGCATGGAGGCAAGCCGGAGAGGCCTGACAGAAAAAGACGTAAAACCGTTAAACCAGAGGCCGACCAGCTTCCGCAGCGTATAGCCGGATCTGCCCTCAGTCCTCCTGCGATGATTCACATCTACGTTGGAGATATTCCTCGTCGTACGGAGCACGAGGCCGATCACATACGGATAGCACTGCTCGTATCTCAGCATTTCCTCCATCACAAACCGGCGCATGGCAAAATAGCTGTTCACTGTCAGGTTTTTCGGCTTTTCCAGCAGATATTCTGCCATTCGGCTGTTCACCCGGCTCCCCCAGCTCCTGAATCCGCTCTGCTGACGTTCAGGATACCTTGCGTAGACGACATCCCGGCCAGCTTCAATCTCGTCCAGGAGCTTTCCGACCTCGTTGGCTGGAGTCTGTCCGTCGTCATCCAGGCATACGATAACATCTCCGGAAGCATAATGGAAGCCGGCCATCAGTGCGGCATGCTGGCCGAAGTTTTTCGACAGATTGATGCCGAGTATCGTCGGGTTCTCCTCCGAGAGTTTGCATATGACCTCAAAAGTATTGTCTTCGGGAGAGTCGTTTACCAGAACGATCTCATATCCGTATTCAGAAAGTGCCTGCATTGTATCATCGATTTCGCGAACCACCCCGGGCAGTGTCGCCGCAGACCGGTAACACGGGATCACAAACGAGACCTTAGCCATAGATTTTCCTTTCATTCTGCACCCCAGGCAGACCGGTAAAGATCTGGGAGCGCAGGGAGAACTTAGCCCTTGTTATTTTTTCTGTCACAGTGGAAATTATAGATCGAGTAGAAGGGACGAAAGCCGAGATCGGCCCAGGTACACTGTGATACCATATGGTCCATCTGGGTTCCGCAAACACAAATTTTTTCCATGGTTTCCGCTCGTTTTGCAAGATGGGAGAGCATGGCCTTGTAGATTCCCTTTCCACGGAAGCGTTCGTCGACAGACATAAGTTCCATGTCAATTGCCATCCCTGTTTCATTGAATGCTCCAATTCCGGCAGGAATGCCGTCAAATTCCGCAGCGATCAGAGTATTCTCCTGAAAGGGATCAAAGTAGGAGTCAACCCATTTTTCATAGATCATTGCTGCTTTGGGTGAAGTAACTGGCGAGATGTGATACTGGCCTCGAAAGCCGATAAAGGACTGACGCATGATGGATGACATTCGCACCCGATTAGCAGCTGCGTATTCCCGGTCGATGATAAACGTATGGCAGCCTTTTGAAACAGAGAGGTTCTGTATTGGCTGCGAGCAGATTTCCTGCACAGTTCCGCCGCAGAAAATCAGATCATGAAAGACGGAATTTACCGCGCGGATCAGATCAACCAGGTG
>CADBNA010000313.1 GCA_902795835.1 uncultured Lachnospiraceae bacterium
GCTGACAGGCCCGACCGGTCAGGTGGATCAGACCGGCCAGATGGATCAGACAGGGCAGGTGGATCAGACGGGACAGACCGACCAGAACACGTATGTGGATCCGAATACGTACGTCGACCCGAATACCTATGTGGATCCAAACGCGTATGTGGATCCGAACGCCTATGCAAATCAGGGCAATTTCTACTTCGGTCAGGACATGTACGGCCAGTAAGAGCAGAATGGCCCCGGTGATGGCCTATGGAAGGGGCTGACGCCCTCAGCATGCTGTGCCTATAGATTCTTTCGGAAAACGCTTGCGCTCTTTCTCGCCGCAGCGGTACTAAGCTCAAACTTCGTGCTTACGCACTTGTTTTCACTAAGCACCGGCGGCTGCGAAGGTTTCCTTCAGAATCTATAGGCACAGCATGCTGAGGGCGTCAGCCCCTTTTCTAAATGGGCGGGAACACAGGAGAAACGATGATTAAGAGATACAAAACCATCTTTGAAGGCGGGGAAGGCCGATACGAGGAGAAAAAATCGGTCTTTTTGTCGTATGTCCGCCCGGTCAGCTCAGAAGAAGAGGCAGCCGCCTTTGTGGAAGGGCTGAAGAAAAAGCACTGGGATGCCCGGCACTGCTGCTCCGCGTGGGTGATCGGCACAGACAGGCCCCAGCTGCGCGCTTCGGATGACGGAGAGCCGCAGGGAACGGCAGGCCGTCCGATGCTGGACATCCTGACCGGAGAAGGCCTGTCCGATGTGGCGGTGGCGGTAGTCCGGTATTTCGGCGGGGTGCTTCTGGGCACCGGCGGTCTGGTGAGGGCTTACACGGCAGCCGCGCAGGACGGACTGAGGAACAGCGTCGTCGCGGAAAAGATCCTGGGCGCGCACCTGCGGATCGGCACGGACTACAATGGTCTGGGAAAGCTGCAGTATATGCTGGCATCCCGGAAGATCCAGGTGCTGTCTTCCGAATACGGAGAGAACGTTCAGATCGAGGTGATCCTGCCGGTCGATGAAGAGGAAGCGCTGAAAAAAGAAATTGCCGGCCTGAGCGCCGGCAGAGCGGCGATCGAGAGGCTCGGCAATTCGTGGTATATGGTGGTTGAGGGGGAGTGCCTGCTTGTGTAAGCTGCGAGAGGGATAAACGGACGCCTGCCAGTACAGCGGCACTGCCTGTTCCGAATTTCGGAGGGTACTTAGAAGTTCTTAGTGTTCCACTGTTTCCGACAGTGAACGGCGGCTCACGGCACAGAAGCCGGTCTTTTTCTGAAAACCTGAGGTGAGAACGCCTTCAGCATCTTCCGGATATGAAGGAAACTGCGGAACTCTTAGAACTTCTGTACCCGCAGAACCTGAGGAACCGGCAGTGCCGCTGTACCGGCAGGCTGCTTACATCATACTTTCTCAGGCTCCGGATACTCTACGCCCTGCGTATCCACCGTCATCGTGCGGATGCGCTGCTCTTTGATCGGGCGGTCTGCCCGGTCGGTCTTCGTCCCGGCAATTTTATTGACAACGTCCATGCCTTCCGTGATTTTTCCGAAGGCGGCATACTGGCCGTCCAGATACGGCGCGGGACGGTGCATGATGAAGAACTGGCTGCCGGCGGAGTCGGGTGCCATTGTGCGGGCCATCGACAGGACACCTTCCGTGTGGGCCAGGTCATTGGAAAAACCGTTGTCGGCAAATTCTCCGCGGATTGAATAGCCGGGACCGCCCATGCCTGTGCCGTCCGGGTCGCCGCCCTGAATCATAAATCCGGAAATGACCCTGTGAAAGATTACGCCGTCATAGAACCCCTTTTTTATCAGGGAAATGAAATTATTGACTGTGTTGGGGGCGATGTCCGGGTACAGCTCTGCTGTCATGATATCGCCGTTTTCCATTGTAATGGTTACAATCGGGTTTGCCATAGTGGATGCTCCTTTTGAATAAACGGTTGTCGGCTGCAGGTGAGGTTTTTTCAAACTCACTGCCCTATTATACAGGAAAACATGGTAGAATTGAAGAGGTATTCATACGGACGCAGCCCGGCCCGGGGCAGGTACAGCACTGCCGCCTGTCCCTCAGGTTCTCCGGGCACAGAAGTTCTATGCTTTCCGCAGTCCCCTTTATCTCCGAGGGGAGACTGAAGGCGTTCTCACTTTGTACTCTGCGTGAATGACGGACTTTTGTGCTGTGAGCCGCCGTTCCCTGCCGGGTACTTCGAAAAGCTGAGAACTTCTATGTACCCTCCGAAATTCGGGCCAGCCGACAGTGCTGTACATGCCCCGGTTCGGCCTGCTGAACAGTGAGGACGGGACAAAAAAGAAAATGCATGCTCTGACATTTCAGGTGAGAGGCAATATATATGGTTGACAACATTATTTCGGCCGCGAAAGATCAGGAAGAAACCGTGGAAACACATTCTCCGGAAGAGACGTGGGATCTGGCTTTTCAGATAGGGGAACACGCGGAGCCCGGACAGATCTATACACTCAACGGAGACCTAGGCGCAGGCAAGACGGTTTTTGCGCAGGGCTTTGCCGCAGGGCTTGGCGTCCGTGAACCGGTGAACAGCCCGACTTTTACCATTGTGCAGGAATATATGGGCAGGCTGCCGCTGTACCATTTTGACGTATACCGGATTGAAGAGCCGGAAGAGATGGAGGAGATCGGATACCGGGACTATTTTTACGGGGACGGCGTCTGCCTGATCGAGTGGGCTGGACAGATCAGTGAACTGCTGCCGGATCAGAGGATGGATGTGACGATCGAGAGAGATCCTCTGAAAGACTTTGATTTTCGAACGATTACGATCAGAAAGAGGGATTGATTCCATTATGAAGATACTGGCACTGGACAGTTCCGGCATGACCGCGTCTGCGGCCATCCTGGAGGACGGCATTCTGCGGGCGGAATACACGGTCAATATCGGACTGACGCATTCACAGACGCTGCTGCCTATGATTGACACGATCAGCAAAATGACGGGAATAAAGGCGGAAGAGCTGGATGCCATCGCCATAGCAGCCGGACCCGGTTCCTTTACCGGACTGCGTATCGGATCCGCCACCGCTAAGGGGATTGGACTGGCCTGGGACATACCGATTGTTTCCGTCCAGACGGTGGATGCGCTGGCGTACAATCTGTACGGCACAGAGGGGCTGATCTGCCCCATGATGGATGCGCGCCGGCAGCAGGTGTACACCGGTCTGTACCGGTTTGCTGCGGAGGGCTTCCGCACAGAGTCCCGTCCGGATGAATTGCCGGATGCAAATGCGTCTGAGGAATGTGCTGAGAGGGATGAAATATGTCCCGGCAGCCGCTGTGTGCATCTGCAGATGGAGACGGTTATGGAACAGTGCCCGACAGCAGTAGAAGAACTGGCTGAGAAAATCAAC
>CADBNA010000314.1 GCA_902795835.1 uncultured Lachnospiraceae bacterium
CTCGATGGTGTGCTGACCGTCAAAAACATAGTTCACCCCTTCCCGGCGGCTCACCTTGACGACATTCAGCTGCAGAACATCAAAATCCTCAAGCGCCTTGCGGATATGTCCCTCTGACAACGGCCGCTGATACTCCTGATTGGATACCAGATTGCAGATTGGGATCAGCTCAAAGCTTACATCCGGGATGCATCTAAGCTGCTGCTCTGTGTATTGTCCGTCGTTAAAAATCATTTCAGTCCCTCCATCGTCAGATTGATCTGTTCCTGCATTCTCCGCAGTGTCTGTCTAAGCCGCCCTTTCGTCTCTGCAGTCACAAGGTCGATTTTTGACCGCTTCATCGCCCGGTCCATCATGCCGATCCATGTGGGGACCGTCAGAATCAGTCCCTTTAATTCCATATCCGGGTCATAGGCAGGCATTTCCTTGATGCCGATGGACAGTGCAAATTCCGGTTCAGCCGGTTTTTGCTTTTCCCTCATCGCCTGCTTCGTGCGGGCAGCCTTCCTCGACAGGATTTTCAAATTCTCTCTGCGGCGCCTGTCGTCAGCACGTGTCAGCTCCACAATTCTCTGGTACCCGGACGTGATCTCCCCCGCCATGACGGCGTGGAACAGCTGCGGCTCTTTGTCGGCCAGGATGTCCATCGCCCGCGCAAACTCCCGGTATCTCCTTACGGTCGAGGGGTGAATCCCGATCTCTCTCGCCACGGTTTCGGTGACTTTTTCCGGCTTCACTGTTCCGGCTCTGTTCCTTCTCAGCTCGCACGACACCCACTCCCCAACAAGATACCGGTACTGCAGACTGTCCTGACGCAGATGTCTGATTCTCTGTCTGCAGATCCAGGCAATCGCCTCTTCTTCCATGGCAAACTGCAATTCCCGGATTGCAAAGCCGATGCCCTCCGCACAGCAAATGCGGTATCGCTTGTGGCCGTCCAGAATGACGCCGTGCCACACCGTGATCGGATCGAGGCAGCCGTTGCAGAGGATATCCTGCAGCAGCTGTTCTTCGCCGCTCTCCGGAAGCGGAAGGCTCAGCCGTTCAAATTCCGTTTTCGTATTCAGGCTTCTCACTTTCTTCACCATCCTTCCTCTTTTCTTCCAGGATCATCCAGACAGCATATTTCCCAAGCTGCCGGATTTCAAAAGACCTGTTTCCGTCTGCATAAGCCGGGCAAAACGGGCCGGCCCATTTTTCCAGCGCCGCAGCGCTGTTTCCTCTCACGCCCCTCGGAAAATGGACGGCACGGCGCAGGTCATAGGAAAGATAGATCCTGACGCCGTCATACATCACCTCCCCTGGGATCCGGTGGCGGTAACCCGGATTCCAGTTCATCTCCCTGCAGAGCATCAGGACAAAAAGGAGGCCTGTTCTGGCGTTGGCAACTCTCTTTCCCTCCTTCTCCGTGACCCATTTGAAGCCTTTTATGTCATATGCGTCACATGGGATCAGATACAGTTTCTGTGTGTCGCGGTCGATGCCGAACTTCATATAGTCCACATCGTACAGTTCTCTGACGGCTGCCGCGTTTGCCCCGCAGGTATTCCCGTTCACCGTAAACACCGGGCAATTTCTCCCACGCTGCCGCGCCTCCGCTTCCGCTTCTCCGTCTGTCTTTACCGTCAGATTCTTCGCAGCCTCTTCCGTCATACGGGCTGTACCTCCTCAAACAATTCTTCGCCCAGCTCCTGTCGGATGAATTCCCGCAGCTGATCGTAGGGCGTCACGTGCAGCTTCTCCAACGGTTCGCACATCCTCGCGGCAATTCGTGTCTGCCACGCCTCTTTTGACAGACGGCTGCGGCGGTCTCTGTCCTCGGCGTAGCTCTCGCCAAAGCGATGCCCGAGGTCCCCGGTGACCGCACGGATACGTGTTCCGGATGCATTCAGGAGCTTTCCCCGCATGACATCGGCGGAGAGAAGTTCCTCCTTCCCAATATATACCCCGGCATCGGAATCGGAAAAGACGCAGGCCGCTTCGTCTCCCTCGCGATAGACACAGCCGTACAGCTTATATCTGTAATCCATGTTCCATTCGAAGATCTGAAACAGTGTCTCGATATATGCTTTACACGCGATCGGTCTCGGTTTATCCCTTCCATCGACACACCAGGCAAGGCGGCACCGGTCCTCCTCGCCAGAAGGACGGACCGCCAGCTGCCTCCGGATCGGATGAACCAACAGCTCCACATATCTGCCGCAGTTCATTTTGCGGATGCAGGAGGTGCTGAAACGGA
>CADBNA010000315.1 GCA_902795835.1 uncultured Lachnospiraceae bacterium
GAAATGGTACACATTGCCCATGAGGAAGGCTTTCGCGTGATGAGCCACACGAACGGAGTCCGGGCCGTGATCGAAGCGGCTGAGGCCGGCGTGGATTCCGTCGAGCACGCCAACTTCCAGAATGAGGAGAGCCTGCAGTGTCTGCGGGACTGCGGCACCGTCTATGTGCCGACTGTTGTCACCGTTCGCAATCTTCTGAAAGATGACCGCTTTTCCCATGATGTGATCGCCGCTATCTGGGAAGGGATAGAGAAGAATATCCGCTATGCCCGGAGTATCGGCGTGTGTATGGCACTCGGCAGCGACGCGGGCGCGTACCGGGTCCTGCACGGACAGGGAATAGAGGACGAATACCGGGCATTTCACGACATCCTGCCTGGAGATACAGAACTGGACGCCGCCCTGCAGGAAGGGGAGCGCAGAATCCGGGGATTTGTGAGGCAGGGTTAACTTAACATGGAGGAAATCATCCATTGAAGGAACCCGTAAAAGAAAACTTCAAAACCGGTCTCGAGGACACGTTTGTCACGGTCAACCACAAACAGCTCCGGTGCGGCTATACGACCGGATCCTGCGCGGCGGGAGCCTCGAAAGCCGCTGCATGGATGCTTCTGACAGGCGTTGATGCGGAAGAGATCGCCCTGATGACCCCCAAAGGCATCCTGCTGCACCTGGCGGTGGAAGACATCCAGAGAGGGGAAGATGAGGTGACCTGTGCCGTGCGCAAGGACGGCGGAGACGATATAGATGCCACGGACGGGATCCTGGTCTATGCGACGGTCTCCAGAAGCGGAATTCCCGGCGTGCACATTGACGGAGGCAGGGGCGTCGGCCGCGTGACGAAGCCGGGACTGAACCAGCCCGTGGGCAATGCGGCGATCAATTCAACGCCCAGGGAGATGATCACGGCTTCTGTGCAGGAGATCTGCCGGGAGCAGGGATATGAAGGCGGCATGGACGTGCTGATCTCCATCCCGAAGGGGGAAGAGGTTGCGGAAAAGACGTTCAATCCCCGGCTCGGCATTGTGGGCGGCATTTCCGTGCTCGGCACGAGCGGGATTGTCATGCCGATGAGCGAAACTGCCCTGATCGACAGCCTGCGGGCGGAAATGCGCATGCTGCGGGCAAACGGCGGAGAGTATCTGGTCATCACCCCCGGCAATTACGGCGAGACTTTTTCAAAAGAGATGGGAAATCTGGACCTCACCTTTGAGATGAAGTGCAGCAATTTTGTCGGCGAGACGATGGACATGGCCGAGTCGCTGGGCGTAAAGGGAATCCTTTTTATCGCCCACATCGGAAAGTTCGTCAAAGTGTCCGGCGGCATCATGAATACCCATTCCCACAACGCGGACTCCCGGGCGGAGCTGACGGCTGCCGCTGCAGTACGCGCCGGCGCGGAGCTTCCGATGGTGCGGCGGATCCTGGAGACGAATACGACAGAGGATGCGCTGGACATCCTGGAGGAAGGCGGACGGGAGCTGTTTGACCGGACGATGCAGAATATCTGCGACAGGGCCGTCTTTTATCTGAAGGCCAGGTGCAGAGGAGCCGTAGAGACGGAGCTGGTGCTGTTTTCCTCTGTAAAGGGAAAACTCGCTCAGTCCGCCGGTGCAGACGGGATGATGCGGAAAATCAATGCGCAGGAACTGCGGCCTGCGGGCGGGGACCCGGAACAACAGTGAGCAGGGTTCTGAAAAAGAAAAATGAAACCAGCCTGAGACGGCTGAGAGTATCAGAAACACATAATATAAAAACTGCAGACAAAAGGAGAATACGGTTATGATTCATTTTGTAGGAGCAGGTTCGGGCGCTCCCGACCTGATCACGGTAAGGGGACAGAGGTACCTTCAGGAGGCGGACTGCGTCATCTATGCGGGATCTCTCGTGAACCCGCAGCTGCTGGGTATGTGCAGGAAGGACTGCGATATCTATGATTCGGCAAAGATGACACTGGAAGAAGTGCTGGAGGTCATGTTCAAAAAAGAGGCGGAAGGCCTGATGACGGTGCGCCTGCACACAGGCGACCCGTGTCTCTACGGCGCCATCCGCGAGCAGATGGATGTACTCGATGAGAAGGGGATTGCCTATGACTATACCCCCGGCGTCAGCGCCTTTTGCGGAGCGGCGTCTGCGCTGAACCTGGAGTACACGCTGCCGGATGTCTCGCAGAGCGTGATTATCACGAGAATGGCCGGCCGCACGCCGGTGCCGGAAAAGGAGAGCATCGAGTCCTTTGCCGCGCACCACGCGACAATGGTCGTTTTCCTCAGCACCGGGATGCTCGACGAACTCAGCCGGCGCCTGATTGCGGGCGGATACACGGCGGACACGCCTGCGGCTATTGTGTACAAGGCGACCTGGCCGGATGAGCGGGCATATGTGTGCACGGTGGGCACACTGGCCGAGACCGCCAGAAAGAACAATGTGACCAAGACAGCTCTGATGATCATCGGCGACGCAGTGACGCACAGCCGCTATGACCGGTCAAAGCTGTATGATCCGGGATTTACAACAGAATTCAGACAGGGGACAGATCAGTGAAGATATCAGGAATATGTTTTACCCAGTCGGGGCGGAAGCTGGCGGAACATGTGAATGCATTGCTGCTGAATGACACCTGGGAGGAACAGATCAGTACGGAGTGGTACTGCAAGGGACGCCGTTTCCAGAAGGACGGATCGATGTTCCATATCGTGACGGAGCCCATGCATGAGTGGAGCGGAAAGCGGTTCAAAGACAGCGACGTCATCATCTTTATCGGCGCCGCGGGAATCGCCGTGCGGGGGATCGCTCCCCATGTCAGGGACAAACGGTATGATCCGGCCGTGATTGTAATCGATGAACAGGGCAAGTTCTGCATTTCTCTGCTGTCCGGACATATCGGCGGCGCCAACGAGATGGTGCGCCGGCTGTCGGGCAGGATGGGGTCGGTGCCCGTCATTACGACGGCGACAGACGTCAACGACCTCTTTGCGGTCGATGAGTACGCAGCAAGAAATAACATGACCATCTCCAGCATGACCTATGCGAAAGAAGTGTCCGCGGCCCTGCTTTCCGGTGATCCGGTGGGCTTCTGGACAGGGTTTTCGGTAAAAGGAGAGCTGCCGGAGGGCATTGTCTGGGCGGACAAGCTGGAAAAGGCACGGGCAGACCGGACCGGCCGCGGAGATGAAGGCGTTTCTCTGGGCTTTTACATCAGCCCTTCCTTCAGTCGGGTGGATTTTGACCACGCGCTGTGGCTGATCCCGAAATGCCTTGTGATCGGCATCGGGTGCCGCAGGGATACGCCGGTTTCCAAGATTGAGAAGCTGGTCAATAACGTGCTGTGGGAAAACGGTCTTTTTACGGAGGCGATTGCCTCTGTGGCTTCCATCGACCTTAAAAAAGACGAGCCGGGGCTGATCGAATTCTGCAAACGCATGGAGGTGCCCTTCCACACATTTTCTGCTGAGCAGCTGCAGAGCCTGGAGGGATCCTTTACGCCATCAGAATTCGTGGAAAAGACGACGGGCGTCGACAATGTGTGTGAGCGCAGCGCGGTCATGGACGGCGGCGGCAAACTGATTATCAGAAAGACAGGAGAGGACGGCGTGACCTGCGCGGTGGCGCTTCTGGACCTGAACATTGAGTTTTGAGAAAGACCTTTTTGTGTCCGGGGGAATCCGGACATAAACAAACAGACAGGAGAAAAAACTGGTGAGTACTATGTATGTGGTTGGCATCGGACCGGGTGCCTGGGAAAAAATGACGATTGAGGCGGCGGAAGCGCTGCAGAAGAGCGACACGATTATAGGATACACGGTGTACACCGACCTGGTAAAGGACCATCTGCAGGGCAAGGAATTCCTGTCCACGCCGATGCGGAAGGAAGTGGACCGCTGCGTGATGGCTTTTGAAGAAGCCGCAAAGGGGAAAACCGTCTCCATGATCTGCAGCGGCGATGCCGGCGTGTACGGAATGGCCGGCCTGATGTATGAGGTGGGCGAA
>CADBNA010000316.1 GCA_902795835.1 uncultured Lachnospiraceae bacterium
CCTGCAGTACAAGACCTTCGGCACGCATCGGGTCCCGGAAGGCTGGCTGATTGTGACGGCGGGCAATCCTCCGCAATACAACCGCTCTGCCAGAGAGTTCGATATTGTGACCCTCGACCGTGTCAAACGGATGGATATCGAGGCAGACTTCCCTGTCTGGAAGGAATACGCGTATCGCGCAGGCATTCACGGCGCCATACTGACCTACCTGGAGCTGAAGCAGCAGAACTTCTATGTGATCCGCACGGAGCTGGACGGACGGCACTTTGTGACTGCACGCGGCTGGGAAGACCTGTCCCGCATGCTGTATTCGTATGAAAAAATGGGAGAAGCCGTCTCCGAGCAGATGATCGTGCAGTATCTGCAGGATGCGGAGACAGCCAGGGATTTTGCCGTATACTATGACTTGTACAGGCGATACGAAGAAACCTGGCGTGTGAAGGATATCCTGGACGGTGCGCCCATAAAAGATCCGGAATCATTCCGGAATATCCCCTTTGATGAAAAATACAGCCTCATCCGCCTTCTGACCGACGGACTGCACCAGGAATTTGCCCTCAGCACGGAAAACGAAGCCGTACAGAAAATTTTGTATGAAAAATTGCTGGAAATCCGAACTGCACTGGAAAACGATCCGACTGCGCCCGAGCGCAAGCTGTTTGCCGAGACAGGTGAAATGCTGCGCCGCAACCTGCAGATTCGCAGGGACACCCTCGCACTTAGCCCGGATGCCGAGCGCCAGCTGCGTCTCGCCTGCAGAGCCTGGGACGAACTGATAGGACCTGGTGGAGAATCTCTCTTCTCTTCTGCGAAAACCTGGTTCGCTGGGAGGGAGCAGAAACGGCTGGAGCAGGATGCAGCCACCGGAACGCATCTGACGAATGCCTTCTCGTTTCTGCACCATGTATACGGGAACGGACAGGAACTTGTCATCTTCCTGTCTGAGTTGAATGCTGACTGGCACTGTCTGCGTTTTATTCGCAGCAATGGAAATGAAGCCTATGACCGCTTCAGTCAGCTGCTCCTGCTCCACGACCGGCAGGAGGCTCTGCGCCGTGAGCTGCAGCAGATGAAGCTGTAAAAGAGGTGACAGGGGTCTGACCCCTGTCTCCTCAGTCTCCTTATCAGGCCGGATTGAATTTCTCCTTCCCCTGTTTGCATCTCGGGCATTTCCAGTCGTCCGGAAGGTCCGCAAAGGCCACTCCGTCGTGCTCCGCGGGGTCATAGACGTATCCGCACACGGAGCAGACATATTTGCCTGTCGCGGTCTTGTATACGATCTCTCCCACCGGAATGCTCTCTGGCGGATTGGCCAGATCCACTACCTTCCGATTCTCCAGGTTCTCATAGCCGAGCGGGGTGTGCGTGGACAGGTATACGGTCGGATGATCCTGGATAAAGGCGCGCACCCGGTTCAGGGTCTCTCTGGCAGCTGCAAGATCCTCAAACACGACGGAAAGCTTGTTGGCATACAGGGCTTCGTCGGTGTAGGTGATATCGCCGTGCAGCATGTAGAACAGGCCGTCGCATTCCGCTATGATGATGCTGGTGCCATTCGTGTGGCCTTTCGCCTCGATCAGGTATACGCCCTCTGCGATCTTCTGGCTGGCCGGGAAGTTGTAATAGGCGCCGTCCGTGAAATCCACCGGCACCACATTCGGATACGGCTTCAGTTCATCGGCCTGTGCCTCTGTCCGTGAGGCATAGATCTTTGCATTCGGGAAATGGCGCAGCTCGCCGGTGTGATCGGCATGCTTATGTGTGATCAGGATCTTTGACACCTGCTCCGGCCGGTAGCCGGCATCGGCGAGGGCATCTGTATAATCCTTTCCCTTTGATCCCATATAGATCATCGTCTTGTCATCCGGCACGGCCTCCGGCGCCTCGGCGGGCATTCCGGTATCCACCAGAATAACTTCGTCCCCGGTATCGATCAGGAAATTCTGGAGGCTGGAGCGGTACCGCACAGCCGGGTCGAACTTCTCCATCCCTTCCTCTCCGCCAAATGCAAAAGGCTGTACCATGAATCCGTTATCATAGAGTCTGATAGCTTTGATGATCATAATAAAACTCCTTTCTCACCAGTGCCTGCAACAACTATTCTAAATTTCTGCAATTTACTTCAAACTCTGTTTTCCGACCGGCAGAGGAGACAGGGGTCAGACCTGCGTCTCCTCATTAACATCAGAACTTTGCAGTGCGGAGACACAGGTCTGACCCCTGTCTCCTTCAACCGGCACATCAGTGTGCCGGTCTCCTTCTCTGGAACGCTGCCAGAATTCCGGCAGATGCCATCAGCATCGCACCCAGGATGTAGAACCATGCGGTTCCGGGACCGCCCGTCGCGGGAAGTGCAGCTCCCGGAGAGTTGATTACGGTGAGGACATTGCCGTTTTTCGTTTCCAGAACGACATCCGTCATCTCTGTATTCTCTTTTTTGAGTTCTTTTCCGGGTTCGTCAGTCAGAACCGCCGTCCCGTCTCCTTTTATCTCGAAATAGATATTCTTTGTGCCGATCACATAGCCTTCCGGCGCCTGTGTCTCAGTAAGCTGATAGCGTCCCACAGGCAGATTTTCCAGGGTCACTTCCGATTCAGTACCCATGTCTATTTCACGGTAAGCGCCCACCTTTTCCCAGCTCTTTTCGAATTTGTTCAGTTCGAATTTCGCACCCGTCAGGGGCTTATTCATCGGGTCTGTCTTTCTGAGTGTGAGCTTTCCGTTTGCGACATTCGGAATGGTCATCTCACGCACGATGGGCCCGTCGGAGCCGGTATCATCGGTTTTGAGTTCTACACCTTCCGGACTGCTGACGAGAGTGACCTCTCCAGTCGCACTGACCGTAAACTGTATATAAGCCGGCAGGTCCAGATAATTGGTCGGTGCCTGTTTTTCCCTGAGTTCATAGGTTCCGGGTGCCAGTTTCTCATCCACCAGCGGGATGATGCCTTTCTCGTCTGACTCCAGCTTATCGTATCCCGGCATGGGATTCAGGTCTATTGTCGTCACATCACCGACGGTCACCTGCCGGTGCAGGGCAAACAGCGCGCCGGAGAGCGGCTCTTTCGTGCCACTGTCTGTCTTGACTGCCCGGAAGACCCGCGGCCGGTTTTTGATGGTCAGGGAAGCAAGAGAAGTCCCCTCAGCCTGTTCCAGTGCGTAACACTCAGAATCCGGACCGCTGACCTCTGCTTTGCCATCCTTCATGGTGACCGACATGGGTGACTGCAGTCCGTAATAGCCCTGCGGGGAACGGGTCTCCGTCAGGGTATATACCTCATTCTCGCGCAGATATGCCACGGTAATGAGGCCGTCCTCACCGGAGGTAAAGGTGCCGATCAGGCTGCCTTTGCTGTCAGTCAGGGTAAATTCCGCTCCTTCCAGGGGGTTCCCGTCCCAGTCCTGTTTTCTCAGGATCAGGCCCGGACGGTCATTTGTGACGGTATCTACACGGACATTGGAATCCTCGAGAACCTCTTCCTCGGAATACCAGGCCGTATAGGTAAATTCAGACGTTTCTTCCTCGCCCTTCTGCCTGCCGGCGATACGGACCGTACCCCCGTCCAGAACCGGCACAACTCTGGACTCATCAGCGGGGGCAGATATAGACTCAGCCTCGGATTCAGCCATGGACCCGGTCTCGGATTCAGCTGCGGACTCAGCCACAGGTTCTGCCGCGGGCTCAGCCGTGCCGTCTCCGGTCACAGCGCCTTCTTCACCGGCCGCCGGGTTGTCCTCTGTGAACATTACTTCACGGACGACATAATTTTCGAATGCCGTTCCCTCTACGGGCAGCCTGTCAAAATACCAGTACAGAGACTGCGGCTTTGCATCATACGGAAGGGGGCGGACCGTTTCCGGCACAAGCGTCAGAGAACCGTCTTTCCCTTCCGTAAACACCGCAAACCATGCAGGATCCCGTTCCTGCATATATTCCGCATCTTTCCAGGCCTTGTTGACGCGCAGGCCCCAGCCCTTCAGATTGCAGACTTCCACATGCGGGTCCTGGCCTGCCTGTACGATGTCGGATACGCCTGTTTTCGCGCCTGCGGTCTGTCCGGACTTATCAGTCCAGACTTCACCATTGTACAGGTATTTCTGGAAGGAATAGCCATCCGGTATCTCATAAGGCCGCTCTTCCGCCAGGAACCGCGTTCCCGCCAGAACATTCCGGATCTCTACGGTGTAATCCGCCGGAATTCTGCTGATCGTTCCGTAAATGGAAGTCGTGAAG
>CADBNA010000317.1 GCA_902795835.1 uncultured Lachnospiraceae bacterium
TCCCATGCTGACGGATGCCTATAACCTCCCGGCGAAAAAGGTGATTCATATCGTCGGCCCTGTTGTCAGACATGGATTGACAAAAGAGCTGGAAGAACAGCTGGCGGCCTGCTACCGGAATACGCTGGATATGTGTTCGGAGAACGGGCTTAAAACAGTCGCATTCTGCTGCATTTCTACCGGAGTATTTCGGTTTCCAAACAAACGGGCGGCCGGGATCGCGGTGCAGACGGTATCAGAGTGGCTGTTGATGCATACGGGTCAGATGGACAGGGTAATCTTCAATGTTTTTAAGGATGAGGACAGAGAATACTATGAACAGCTTTTCTGACTGGTATGATCTGCAGGGATGAACTATGTATGAGATTATAAATGATGCTTTCTATGATTTTATAAAACCCTATGATCCGAATAACGAATATCATTTTGTCGGTGAAGTGGACTATCATCTTTTATGTGATGATAAGCCGTATGCAGGGCTGCAATCTCACAGGGAGGCCTTAAGCATTGTCTTTGACCGGTTGGTGGAAAACAGCATAAGGGATCAGGAAAACATCAGGGAACGGCTTGGCGACGACATGGCAGATCAGATATCCCCATTGGTCTATGATATAAGCAAGGCACGGCCGACACCACTGAATCCGGACGAGTTTTTATATTGCCCGAATATCGTAAAGGTCAATTATTATGGCAATGTCTGGTATGACGCCGAATGGAGACCGAATGATGATAACTTTGGTACGACGGTTCCCTACTGGTACGCGCTGATGGAACCGGTGCACGGCAGAAGAAACAAGCCGGAGGACTTCAGAAAAGTGAATGAGTTTCTGTTTCCAAACGGTACAGATATGCTTGACATCTATGAATGGACGACGGATTGGTCCGATTTATTTGACGCGGGGCATGAATGGTATGGCGCATGCTGCTGGACCATCTATGACAGGAGCATGAACAGATATGCAGTGATGCTTGTGTCGGCAACAGACTGACGGTTTCGGGTTTGATGAACATACGGATCATGAGTTAAGAAGGGGCTTAATATATTTTCGTGAGATGAGAGAAGAACTGTGTGCGGTATCTTTTATTCTGTATTGCTAAAATAAAGCATTTGTGATATTTTGTTAGAGGTTGCTAACTCATGCATGGCGTCCTGTTCCGGATGACAGATTTCGGGAAGGACTGTTTTTTCAGCAATAGGTTAGCCAACACTAACTTCATAAAAAAGAGGACGGCTTCCCGTCAGCGGAAACAAGGAGGAATGATTCAATGAGGCCTGACTATAAAAACTGGATGCCGAAAGGAATGGTTCTGGGCTTTCTGGCCGGTGCCCTTGCCTTTCTGGCACTGGCCGTCATTTTTGGCTGTACACCGCTTCTTGCGGCGGGCACACTGAAAACCGTACTGACGGTTGTCTTTGCGCTTGCGGCGCTTTTCTTCTGCGCCTTAACGATCTGGGGAGTTTTGCTGTACCGGGCTTTTGATTATAACGGGAAAAGACAGATGTCACGGCAGATTATCGAAGGGATTGCGTCTTATGTAAACCTCCCTGCCGGCGCAAAAAGTCTGGATGTCGGCTGCGGAAGCGGCGCGCTGGCCATTGCCGTAGCAAAACGAAATCCAAAAGCCGAAATAACCGGCATCGACCGCTGGGGCAAAGAGTATGCTTCTTTCAGCAAAAATCTCTGTGAGCGGAACGCGAAAGCGGAAGGTGTCGGCAACACTTCGTTCGGGAGGGGAGACGCGACACACCTTGATTTTCCGGATGAGTCCTTTGATGCCGTAACAAGCAATTATGTCTACCACAACATCCCGTCCAAAGACCGCCAGAGCATCCTCCTTGAGACCCTTCGTACGTTGAAAAAGGGAGGCACTTTTGCTTTGCACGATATCTTCTCGAATCTGAAATACGGCGACATGCAGGCCTTTGTAAAAAAACTTCAGGATATGGGATATCAGAAAGTCGAGCTCATCGACACGACAGACGGAATGTTTATGAAGAGATCGGAAGCCCGCCTGTTGGGACTGTCGGGTTCCGCCCTGCTGACGGGCATAAAGTGAGGCGATCACTTACAGATTCGGAAACGAACCAGAAGCGTATAAGGAGACAAACAAATGGGATTATTTAAAAGCTTTGTGAGCCAGACGCGAAAACCCGAGGGCTTCCTCGGAAAAATGATGCTGAAAGGAATGAACACCGGCCATGCGCAGCTGGCGGACTGGGGATTTTCCCATCTTCCAAAGATCACGCCGGGAACGGCTGCCGGAAGAGTCCTTTGATCTGGCAACGGCTTTTGAGACCATCTATTTCTGGCCCGGACTTGAAAAATGCTTTGCGCAGGTGGCGAAAGTGCTGAAGCCGGGCGGATATTTTATGATCTGCAATGAATCCGATGGGAAGGATCCCGCGAGCCTTAAATATGAGAAGATCATAGAAGGCATGAAGAACCACACTGCGGACGAGATCACCAATGCGCTGAAAGCCGCCGGCTT
This sequence comes from uncultured Lachnospiraceae bacterium, assembly GCA_902795835.1. Next base: position 2,491 of record CADBNA010000317.1, read on the forward strand.
TCATGAAATAAAGTGCGATCACCATCCGTCAAAACCGTGGCTTACTGTGCTTGCAAGAAAATAACGAAAGAAAAAACGAATATGACGATTCATGAATACGGCAGGGACAAACCGGAAACGGTTGTGCTCATCCATCCCTCTCTTGTAATGTGGGACTATTTTGAATATGTGATTCCTCTTCTGAAGGAGCGCTGGCATCTGGTCATCCCTGCGCTGCCAGGATACGATGAAAAGACGAAATCTGATTTTACAAGTATTGAAGGGATTGCAGCAGAACTGGCAGAATGGCTGAAGGAACATGGCTGTGACCGCGTTTCCTGTATCTATGGATGCTCAATGGGCGGCTCTGTCGTGATCCGGCTTCTGGCTGACGGGAGGATACCGGTCGATTCTGCCGTTATAGACGGCGGCATCACGCCGTATCAACTGCCCTGGGTCGCCACCCGGCTCATCGCGGTAAAAGATTTTTCCATGATCATGCTCGGAAAGATCTTCGGGATCCGGCTTCTTGAAAAGGCCTTTTCCACCGATGAGTATTCAGAAGAGGACCTTCAATATGCCGCAAATGTGCTGAAGATGATCAGCGTGAAGACCATCTGGCGAACCTTTGATTCGTGTAATAACTATTCCATGCCGAAACCGGTCCGGATTGCCTGCAGGAACATAGAATACTGGTATACAGAGAAGGAAAAGAAGGCAAGAAAGCAGGATATCCTGTATGTGAAGAAGAACATACCGCAGACGGTATTCCGGAAATTCAGGGATGTCGGGCACGGGGGACTTGCGGTTCTTCATCCTGAAGAGTTTTCGAAAAAGCTGACGCGCTTATGTTTGGCCGCTTCAAAAA
>CADBNA010000318.1 GCA_902795835.1 uncultured Lachnospiraceae bacterium
AGAGGTTCTGAGAATATTCGTACAGGCAGGCGCACCGGAGGATATCCTGTATGAGGCCCGGCCGCATGTGGGAACGGATGTCCTCATTCGGGTGGTTCAGGAGATGCGCAGGCAGATCTGTTCCGCAGGCGGGGACGTACTGTTCCGGACAAAGGTCACGGACCTCCTGCTGGATACGGATTTCCTGCAGCCGCGTATCCGGGGCGTGCGCACCGCTGACGGCCGTGTCTTTGACAGTGATCAGGTAATTCTGGCCATTGGCCACAGTGCCAGAGACACCTTCCGCATGCTCACGGAAAAACCGCTTTTGATGGAGCCGAAGGCTTTTGCTGTCGGCGTGCGCGTGGAGCATCCGCAAGAGCTGATCAACAGGCAGCAGTACGGCCCCCAGGCTCCGCTGATCACGGAGCCTGCCGCATATCGTCTGGCGGCACAGCTGGAGAATGGCAGAAGAGTCTATACCTTCTGCATGTGTCCGGGAGGATATGTGGTAAACGCCTCATCCGAGCCAGGCCATATGGCAGTCAACGGCATGAGCTATCACGCCCGGGACAGCCGGCATGCCAACAGCGCCGTCATTGTGTCTGTTACCCCGGAAGATTTCAGGCCGTTTCATCAGGCCGGCACACCTGAAGTGCTTGACGGATGCGCTTTTCAGCGCAGTTTAGAAACAGCCGCTTTCCGGCTGGGAGACGGCGGGGCTCCGGTACAGCGTTTCGAGGACTTCCGGCTCGGCCGAGGAGGCGCGGCAGGATCTCTGTCCCCTTGTCACAAAGGTCGGTGGCAGTATGCAAATGTCCGCTCTCTTTTTCCCGAATCGCTTGCCGGTTCACTGGAGGAGGGCATACTTGCTTTTGACAAGAAAATACCCGGCTTTGCCATGCCGGACGCACTGCTGACCGGCGTCGAGAGCAGGACTTCTTCTCCTGTGCGGATCACCCGCAGTCCGGATACGCTGGAAAGTTCGATAGCCGGTCTGTATCCCTGCGGAGAAGGAGCCGGATACGCCGGCGGAATCACCTCCGCCGCCATGGACGGCCTCCGGGCTGCGGAGCAGATCGGGGTGAGATTCCGACCATTTTCTTTATAATTTGATCACGGAATGTTCATGAAAAACATGTACACATAACTACGGAACTGTGCTACAATGAGTCATCGTGGTACGATTTTTCTTCATCTGGAAGAGGATGTCAGGAGAATGGCATGAAAGAAAAATCATCCACCATGAAATCAGCACCTGCCAGTGAGCGCCCCTATGAAAAATGTCTGCAAAACGGACCCGGGGTGCTCAGCGACGCAGAACTGCTGGCAGTTATTCTGCGCACAGGCACATCCGGACACACGGCTCTGGATGTGGCCAGGGAAATCCTGCAGCTCTGTCCATACCGGGAAGGACTTCCCGGCATATTGCATCTTACCATTCCGGAGCTGCGCCGCATCAGCGGCGTGGGAAGTGTAAAAGCCATACAGATCCTCTGTATCGGCGAGCTTCTGCGCAGATTATCCCGACAGGAAGCGGAAAAGAATATGACATTTCACAGCCCTGCATCTGTGGCTGAATATTACATGGAAGAGCTCCGTCACTGTGAACAGGAGACTGTGCACTGTATGATGCTGGATGTGCGGAACCACCTGATTGCCGAAAAAGAAATCTACAGAGGGACCGTCAGCATCTCGGTACTGTCTCCCCGTGAGATTTTCCTGACTGCCATGTCCTATCATGCAGTCAGCATTCTGCTGGTTCACAATCATCCAAGCGGAGACCCTGCGCCGAGCGATGAAGATCTGCTGGTCACAAAACAGCTGATCCGCGCCGGTGAAATTGTAGGGATCAGCGTACGGGATCACATTATTATCGGAGACAACATGTATGTCAGTCTGCTTGGTGAAAATGAAGAGCTTTTTCAGCAGGAATGAAAGTGTTTTTATTTCAGCCCAACCGGAACTGCTTTTTTTGCAGAAGGAGAGAATCTCTTCTTTTTCTGCCGGAGCAGATAACTCTTCTTTTTTCTGCCGGAGCAGATACCGCTTCTTTTTTCAACCGGAGTGAAACCGCTGTATTTTCAACCGGGGTGAAACCGCATGTTATTTCAGAACGCCTACGGTATCGATCTGGGAACAGATACGGTAAAAATCTGTGACCAGTCGGCAAAACACCGTATTACAAAAGAAAAAAACATGGTTGCCGTGCGCGGACAGAATGAAGTGTTTGCGGTTGGCAATGATGCGTATGCCATGTTTGAGCGCAATCCTGAAGACATTCGCATCGTTACGCCGATGGTGGGCGGCCGGATCAACAACCTGCTGCTGACCGAAGCTCTGCTGCATACCCTTCTGCGCCGAAGCGACGGGCACATGCATGCCCGGTCTGTCCTGTATTTTTCGGTCCCCATGGATATGACCGAGCTGGAGAGACGGGCGTATGCCTCAATCGCAAAGAAGGGGCAGCTCCGCCGATGCCAGGTGTGGATGGTGGAAAAGCCCATTGCCGACGCAATTACGCTGGGTATCCCGATCCACCGCACACGCGGCTCCATGATTATAAATATCGGTGCCCGGAGCACGGACCTGTCCGTAATTGCCGACAAGCGCGTCATTATCAACCGGATGATCCCGATCGGCGGAGACAGTCTCAGCACAGCCATCCTGGACGGAATCCTGATGCGGAATCAGTTTCTTATGAGTTTTCGCACTGCCCAGCGCCTGAAGCTGTCATGTGTGAACCTCCAGGTAGTCCGGCCTGAAGGCATCCAGGTCAAGGGAATAGATGTATCTGCCTCCCTTCCCGGCTCCTGTATCGTACAGTCATCCATGGTCAACGCTCTGGTGAAAGAAGAGCTGACGACACTGACGGACGAAATCCGCCGATTTCTGGACAGACTGCCCCCGCAGATCCTGCAGGCGGTCAGACAGGAAGGATTCTACCTGGCAGGCGGCTCCTCACAGATCCCGGGGATCGGGCCTTTCATGCATGAAAAACTTGACAGCAACATACACGTCTCAAAGGAAGCCGACCTGTGCACGATTACCGGACTGCGGGAGATCATCATGCATGAAGAATTGCAGCACTGGGCATTTGCTCCGCGTCCGCGCAGATAAAATTGTCTCTGTAACCGGCTGACAGTAAAAACAGACAGGAATCAAACGATGAAAAAGAAAGATATGCAGGCCGGCGCAAAGCATCTGCTGGTTGTCCTGACCATTGTCTGCTTTGCGTTTATACTGCTTGCAGCCTTCAAATATATCAATATCGCGCCTGTACGGGAGGGCGTCAGCTGGCTGATTGTCCCGCTTCAGAACGGCGTAAGTGCAGCCGGCGGGGTGCTCAGCGAGCGTCAGGCTGAACGCCGCACGGCAAATGAGCTGTCGGCGGAAAACCGCCGTCTGGAAGAGCAGGTCAAAGCGCTGGAGGCGCAGAACCTGCGACTGACAGAATCCCAGGACAGGCTGGAAGAGCTGGAGGAGCTGTTTGCGCTTGACCAGCAGTATTTTGAATACGATACCGTTGCGGCACAGGTTATCGCAAAAGAACCCGGACGCTGGTACAATACCTTTACCATCAACCGGGGGACATCCAGCGGCATCTCCGTGGACATGAACGTGCTGTGCCAGGAAGGACTGGTCGGCATCGTCACGGAAGTGGGCTTCAACTGGGCAAAGGTGCGCGCCGTGGCGGATGACTCCACAAACATCAGCGCCATGCTTCTTCCCACCGGAGATACCTGCATCATATCCGGCGACCTGGCTCTGCTGGACGAAGGGAAGCTGCGCATGAGCGAGCTTCGGACGGAGTACAATGTCGTCACAGGCACGAGGATCGTCACCTCTCAGATCAGTGAAAAATATCTGCCCGGTCTGCTGATCGGGTATGTGGATACGGTAGAACAAGATCCCAACCACCTGACAAAAAAAGGCGAGATCATTCCGGCCGTAGATTTTGAACATATCCGCAGCGTACTGGTCATCCTGCACACAAAGCAGGAGGGTGAAGAGAGCGGTGAGACGGAGGAAGGGCAGGAGAGCACGGAACCCCCAGCCCCGGAACCGGCTTCGCAGAGTACGGATGAACCGGCTGAGCAGAGCAGTACGGAGACCGCCGGACAGAGCGCTGTTGAAGGCATTGAACCGGTTGAAGGCGAACCGGCTGCCGGAGAGACGGAGACGGTGGAGCAGCCTGCACCTGAGGAAGGTGAGGCTGCCGGTGAGGAGCCTGCCCAGGAAGTGCCTGTGGTAGAAGAGCCTGCTCAGGAAGTTCCTGCAGTGGAAGAGCCTGCTCAGGAAGCTCCTCAGGAAGTTCCTGCTGAATGAGTTGGGGGCAGGAAAGCTTTTTTAAGGCATAGCGTTGAGAACAATGTAAAAACGAACGCCGGCACATCCGAGGGAAACCCCAGATGTCCGCTGCTCCGCCGGCCTGAGCCTGCTCGTCTAAGACAGCAGGGTCAGGTATGCCCCTGCTGTCTAAGTCTCGGCCGGTCTCAGACACGTACTCGCCAGATGCGTCCACATGGGGGTTCCCTGCGGATGCACCTGCTGTTTCCGGAATTCGGTATGAAGCCTCGTTCCAGTGTCTGCTGTTTAGTATGAACCCTCGTCCCGCTCAGCTGTTTATCAGGAGAGATTCCAGCCGGCAGTGACCGCAATGCCGGCGGTCCCGAATTCCGGAGGGTACATGGAAGTTCTTGGCTTCCCGCAGTTCCCGACAGTGAACGGCGGCTCACGGCAAGGAAGCCGGTCATCTGCAAAGACTCTGAAGTGA
>CADBNA010000319.1 GCA_902795835.1 uncultured Lachnospiraceae bacterium
CTGCGATTTCCTCAGCTTTCCGTCAGGAGAAGACCTGCAGGCACAGTACATGGAAGCCCTGCGGACGGAGATCCGCGCATTTGCGGGGCAGATGCATGAAAGCTCAAAAGAACCGGGGCCTGTATCAGACCGCATACCTCAATCCATTTTTATCGGCGGGGGAACGCCTTCTGTTCCGGCGCCTGCCCGGATCAGCGGGATCATGGAAGAAATCCGCGCCGGGTTTTCCACGGGAGACTGCGAGATAACCATCGAGGCCAACCCCGGGACGCTGACCCCGCAGGGACTGCGGGAATACCGGCGCGCCGGAATCAACCGGATCAGCCTGGGCTGCCAGTCTGCCATCGATACAGAGCTGCAGACGCTTGGCCGCATCCACACGGCAGGGCAGTTCCGGGAAAGCTTTGCACTGGCCCGCGAAGCGGGCTTTTCCAATATCAGCGTCGATCTGATGTCCGGTCTGCCCGGACAGAGCCTGCAGACCTGGGAACAGACGCTTCAGGCAGCTGCCGGACTGCGGCCGGAGCACATATCCGCCTACAGCCTGATTCTGGAAGATGGCACTCCCTTCTGGGATATGTACGGGGACGGCAGTATAAAGCATCCGGCAGAAGGCCGGAATTATCCGGCCCTCCCGGATGAGGACACCGAGAGGCGGATGTATGAAATGACAGAGGAAATACTCTCCGCGTACGGCTATCACCGGTATGAAATCTCCAATTACGCTTTGGACGGATACGAGAGTATCCACAATACCGGGTACTGGACCGGGGCGGAATATATCGGGTTCGGGCTGGGCGCGTCCTCCCTTCTGGGAAACCGGCGCATGAAAAATACAGCCAGCCTGGATGCGTATCTTGCGGATCCGGCGGGCAGCAGGTACACGGAAGAAGAACTGACGGCAGAAGACCAGATGGCGGAATTCATGATCCTCGGCCTGCGGATGATGCACGGCGTGTCCGAAAAAGAGTTCCGCGGCAGGTTCGGCAGGCAGATCGGGGAGATATACGGCGATGTCATACAGAGACATCTGCAGAACGGCCTGCTGGAGCAGTCAGGAGATAGAATCCGGCTGAGCCGAAAAGGCATCTCCCTGGCAAACGTCGTCATGGCGGATTTCCTATAGAATCTTTACAACCATAGAAAATACAAAGAACAGCCAGCACACAGCCGGTGCTGAGGCAGGGAATACCCTCTGCGGACGCATTGGCGAGCACGTGCCCGAGACCGGCCGAATCTTAGCTGGCCGGGCTGCGGGCGGGCAGCTTTAGATGAGCAGGCTCGGGTCGGCACAGCAGCGGACACAGAGGGTATTCCCTGCCTCAGCGCCGGCGTCCGTTTTATCCACAATAAAAGAGAAAAGAGATACATATGCCATCATATCCCCCAACGCAGGATACCCGCCGCTTTATCCGCATCCGCGGCGCGGCGGAAAACAACCTGAAAAACATAGATCTGGATATCCCCCGGGATCAGCTCGTCGTCCTGACCGGCCTGTCCGGCTCCGGTAAGAGCTCGCTTGCGTTTGACACGATCTACGCGGAGGGACAGCGCCGGTATATGGAGAGCCTGTCTTCCTATGCGCGTCAGTTCCTTGGCCAGATGGAAAAACCGAATGTAGAGAGCATAGAAGGACTGCCTCCGGCGATATCGATCGATCAGAAATCCACAAACCGCAATCCCCGTTCAACGGTCGGCACCGTCACGGAAATATATGACTATTTCCGGCTTCTGTATGCGAGGATCGGGATTCCGCACTGTCCGAACTGCGGGCGGGAGATCAGCCGCCAGACCGTCGACCAGATGGTTGACCGGATCATGGCACTGCCGGAACGGACCAGGATCCAGCTTCTGGCACCGGTCGTGCGCGGCCGGAAGGGACGCCATGAGAAGGTCCTGGAACAGGCTAAAAAATCCGGATATGTGCGCGTCATGGTCGACGGCAGCCAGTATGAGCTCTCTGAAGAGATTCAGCTCGACAAAAACATCAAGCACAATATCGAGATTATTGTCGACCGGCTGGTGGTAAAGCCCGGGATCGAAAAACGGCTCACCGATTCTATTGAAACGGTGCTGGGCCTTGCAGACGGGCTGCTGCAGGTTGACACCATGGATGGCAATATGCTCAGCTTCAGCCAGAGCTTCTCCTGCCCGGACTGCGGCATCAGCATGGAAGAGATCGAGCCCAGGAGTTTCTCCTTCAACAATCCTTTCGGAGCCTGCCCGGTGTGTGCCGGTCTGGGTTACAAGATGGAATTTGCCGAAGAGCTGATGATCCCGGATCCCTCGCTGTCCATCGACGACGGCGCGATCGTTGTGATGGGCTGGCAGTCCTGCACCCAGAAGGGCAGTTTTACCCGCTGCATGCTGGAGGCGCTGGCGGAGGAATATGGTTTTTCCCTGGATACGCCATTCGAAAAATATCCGAAAAAGATACATGATGTGCTGATAGACGGAACAGACGGACGTTCTGTAAAAGTGCGTTACAAAGGCCAGCGCGGGGAGGGCGTGTATGACGTCGCGTTCGAGGGCCTGATCCGGAATGTGGAGCGGCGGTACCGCGAGACCTACTCCGAGACCTCCAAGCAGGAATACGAGAAATACATGCGCATTACGCCCTGTCCGGCCTGCGGCGGGCAGAGACTGAAGCCCACCTCCCTGGCCGTGACCGTCGGGGGAAAAAACATCTTTGAGATCACCAGCTACTCAATAGAAGAACTCACCGTATTTCTGGAAAAGCTGGAACTGACGGAACAGCAGAAGCTGATCGGAAAACAGATCCTGAAGGAGATCCGAGCCCGTGTGCAGTTCCTGATGGATGTCGGACTGGACTACCTGACGCTCTCCCGCGCAACGGGAACGCTCTCCGGCGGCGAAGCGCAGCGCATCCGCCTGGCCACCCAGATCGGATCCGGTCTTGTCGGCGTGGCCTATATTCTGGACGAGCCAAGCATCGGTCTTCACCAGAGAGACAACGACAAGCTGCTGGGAACCCTGAAGCACCTCCGGGATCTGGGAAACTCTGTCATAGTCGTGGAGCACGACGAAGATACCATGCGGGCAGCCGATGTTGTGGTAGACATCGGGCCGGGCGCGGGAGAACACGGCGGCGAACTGGTGGCGATCGGCACGGTCGACGACATCATAGCCGAAAAAAGATCCCTGACCGGCGATTATCTCAGCGGCCGCAGAGAGATCCCGGTTCCGGAGACCAGAAGACAGCCGTCCGGATGGCTGAAGGTGCGCGGCGCGCAGGAACACAACCTGAAAAATATCGACGTGGAGTTCCCACTGGGCGTTATGACCTGCGTGACCGGCGTCTCCGGATCCGGAAAAAGCTCGCTGGTCAATGAGGTCCTGTACAAACGACTGCAGAAGGACCTGAACCGGGCCCTGGTCATACCGGGCAGGCACAGGGAAATCATCGGAGAAGAACAGCTGGACAAAGTAATCGCGATCGACCAGTCGCCGATCGGGCGGACGCCGCGGTCCAACCCGGCGACCTATACGGGCGTCTTCGACATGATCCGCGACCTCTTCGCGTCCACCTCCGATGCAAAAGCCCGCGGATACAAAAAAGGCCGCTTCAGCTTCAACGTAAAAGGCGGACGGTGTGAGGCCTGCTCGGGCGACGGCATCATCCGGATCGAGATGCATTTTCTCCCGGATGTGTACGTGCCGTGTGAGGTGTGCGGCGGAAAGCGCTACAACAGAGAGACGCTGGAGGTCCGCTATAAGGGCAAGAACATCTACGATGTTCTGAATATGACCGTAGAGGAGGCGCTGCCCTTCTTCGAGCATGTCCCGTCAATCCGCAGAAAGATCCAGACACTGTATGACGTAGGACTTTCCTACATCCGTCTGGGCCAGCCGTCCACGGAGCTCTCCGGGGGCGAGGCGCAGCGCGTGAAGCTGGCAACCGAGCTGTCCAGGAAGAGCACCGGGCGGACCGTATACATCCTTGATGAGCCCACGACAGGCCTGCATTTTGCCGATGTACACAAGCTGGTCAGCATTCTGCGCCGGCTGGCGGAGGGCGGCAACACGGTGATCGTCATCGAACACAATCTGGATGTTATCAAGACGGCGGATTATATTCTGGACCTGGGACCGGAAGGCGGAGACCGGGGCGGAACGGTGATTGCATCCGGGACGCCGGAACAGGTGGCGGAAAATCCCGCCTCCTACACGGGCCACTATATAAAACAGTATCTGGAAAGGAGAACGCCATGCCGGCAGTAACGGATATCGGAATTGACCTGGGCACCTCTTCGATTATCGTATATGTACGCGGACGGGGCATCATCATGCAGGAACCGTCGCTGGCCGCATATGACAAAGACTCGGAAAAAGTCATCGCCTTTGGCGAAGAGGCGGAGCAGAAAATCAGCCGCGGCGCGGGCAATCTGATGGGAATCCGGCCGCTGAAGGGCGGCGTGATCTCAGACTACGTCATTACGGAAAAAATGCTGCAGTATTTCATCCAGAGATCCATGGGACCCATGCGGCTCTTCAAGCCCCACATCGTCCTCTGCGTGCCCAGCGGCGTGACAGAGATAGAGAGAAGGGCCGTCGAAGAAGCGGCCTGGCAGGCAGGCGCCAGAGACGTGGCCCTGGTGAAAGAGCCGATCGTGGCGGCCATGGGAGCCGGCATCAACATCATGCGGCCGGAAGGCACCATGATCGTCAACATAGGCGGAGGCGTCACGGAAATAGCCGTCCTGTCCCTGGCTGGCGTCGCGGCCTCCCAGACCCTCAAGACAGCCGGCGATACATTTGACACGGCCATCGTACAGTATGTACGGGAAAAATACGATCTGTTTATCGGAGAGCGGACGGCAGAAGAGATCAAGATCCGGGTCGGAACATCAGACCGGACTCGCCGCCTGCAGCAGGTCGAAGTGCGCGGGAGAAATATAAAAACCGGCAACGCCAAGACCATTATCCTGACATCCGATGAGATCCGGGAAGCCGTCACCGGGCCGGTCATCCAGATCGTCGACGCGGTGCGGACCGTCCTCGGCGGCACGCCGCCGGAGCTGGCCTCCGACGTACAGGAACGCGGCATCGTACTGACAGGCGGCGGCGCCCAGCTCGAAGGCCTCGCAGAGGCAATCGCCCACGAAACCAGAATCAGCTGCATACTGGCAGACGAACCCCAGACAGCCGTGGCACGCGGCCTCGGCGAATACCTGCAGGTGATGCAGCAGTTTGAGAGGCGTCGCTGACGGAAGACCGGGGTTATATTGCAAAAACCTTTACCCCTCCCGTATCTCCGCCGAATTTGCCTCGGC
>CADBNA010000320.1 GCA_902795835.1 uncultured Lachnospiraceae bacterium
ATCGCACCCCATGGGAACATCCGACGGCAGTCCGCCGACTGCATCATAGACGGATCTTCGAATGGCAAAGCTCCCCCCGCTTACATGATCACTGAGGCCGGTACAGCCCTCCGGAAGGGAAAAGCCGTATTCCGAGGAAATCTTCCGCATGAATTCCTGACTGGTGTATTTTCTGCGGCGCTTGTCGTAGATCACCTGCCGGGTCCGGGACAGCAGCCTGGAAGTGTCTTTTGGTTCAATCCGTCCCAGAACGGCGCCGATCGAGGGCCATCTGTCAAAATACCGGACAATCTCCCCGGCCCAGTCAGATTCCACCGTGGCATCATCATCCAGGAAAGCCAGAATCTCACTGTCTGTCAGCTCTACTGCTTTTGCCTGCGCCGCCGGCTGGCCTCCGTTTTCAGGCAGGTCGAGAAACCGAACGTAGGAGGGGTCGGCAATCCGCTTTGCTGCGGATGTCTTTCCGCCCCCGTCATCCACAACGATCACATCGAAATCCTTAAATCCCTTTTTTCTCTGCCGGCTGAGGGAAGAGAGACATTCCGCAAGAAGCCGGTTGCGCCGGTAGGTTGCGATGATGATGGTCAGCCTGTGCTTTGGTGTCGGATTATTCATGCTGTTCTCCCTGGCAATAGAATGCGATCTTTTCTTTCAGTTTTTCCGGCGTGTCATCCGGAGACACATAGATCCGGCGGACCATTGCCGGGTCCTCCCTCCAGTCGAATACCCCGCAGTGAACGGTGGCAAAGCTCACGCCATATCTTTCTCTGCAAAGTTCGGCGGAGACCTCATCGGCGCCTCCGTAAGGATAGGCAAAGATATCCGGTTTTTCTCCGGTGATCTCCGCCAGGATCCGGTCATTTTCCTCCAGCTCCCTGATCTGTTCTTCCACCGGAAGTTTGGTGATCCGCTGATGTGTCAGCGTGTGGGATCCGATCTCAAATCCGGCGTCAAAGAGTTCCCTGATCTTCCGCTGATCCATATGCGGAACAATCCGGTATGCCTTGTGATCCCAGGCGTTATTTCCTCCGATATAACCGCCGACGATAAACATGGCTGCCGGCAGGTTCATTCTGACGAGAATCGGCACGGCATATTCCGCAACCGGCAGAAAGCCGTCGTCAAAAGTGACGATCACCGGATTCTCCGGAGCCAAGGCAGCCCCATTATGGATATCCGCCCCGTCCCTGCCGCGAATAACGGTAAAGCCGTCTTTCAGAAAACGCATATGCTCTTCAAAGACAGCCGCAGACACCGTCAGGTAATCCGAAGATTCAGGTTCCACACTGTGATACATTAGTACCGGAATAATCATTCTTCAACCTCCTACGGATGCACATCGTTTACAGATAAAATCCGGCGGGCATTCCCGCCTGCCCAGAACCTGCCCAGCCAGACGCGTGTACGGCTCTCCCTGCAGGATGCTCTGCAGGCTCTGCTCTCTGATATTTCCGAAAGCTGTCTCCCTGCCGTAATCATTGCAGCACAGGATCATTGTCCCGTCGTATAAAAAATGGAACCATTTATCCACTCTGCTGCAGTAAAAGTTCTCAAGGTCATCCCTGACAATCCGCACGTCCTTCCCGGCTCCGGACAGATAATCACTCCGGTTATGAAACATTCCATAGCGGAAATCAATGCGGTCGAAGCAAAGCCGGTGCGCATCGCACTGCGCCTGCCAGAAGTCAAGAAACTGTTTCTCCGAAAACGAAGCGGCATGCCAGCTGCCTTCGGTGCGAGGCATGCCCAGGCCTTTGATCATAACCGTCAGTCCGGCTTCCCCGGCGGCTTTCAGAAAGTGAATGACGTTTTTCAGGGAACTGTCAAAGGAAATGCACATATTCTGCTCCAGTGACGGTGCATCGATCCCGTGAAAACTGATCCGGATCTCATGCGGCGTATCAGCCAGCACCCGCACCAGTTCTCCGGATGCAGAAGGAGTAAGGGCTCCCGGATTGACAGAAACCTCTATATGGTGGTACGTCAGGGCTTCTTTCATATTTTCCAGAAAGTGGAAAATGCGGGGGTCACAAAGAGGCTCGTTCTGCAGATACGGCATCACCTTATAAAACCGGTATCCCCTGACCTCCTCCAGAATCCGCATGAACAGTGATTCCTCCATACGGCAGTTGCTTTTTTCATGATAGTACCGGTCATGCGGGCAGAAACGGCAGGCGGCATTGCAGGCTGTAGTTGTCTGAATCTGCAGACTCATGCAGTCAGACGGAATCTCCAGTTTCATACGTCTGGGATCGGCCTCAAATTCGGGAATCATCTTGTCATTCCTCCGGCGAAAAGATCATGGTCGGCAGATATCCGTCATGAACGGAAGGTCCCTCTGCTCCGGAAAACATCCTGATTTTTCTGTCAGTATGAAGGGTATCACCATTGGCAAAGGGACAGTAGGGATCCGGTTCTGACAGGCTGTGATACGTCAGAATTCTCCGGTCTACCGCCCCTCCCCGGCAGGTATTTACTGCCGGGCAGTCTCTGCATGCAGAGGGAACCGGCGCCTCGGTAATGGAGCGGAATGCCGGCAGTTCGGCGATTCCGGAGAGGGTCAGACTGTCATGCAGAGTCTCCGAGCGCCATTCGGGAGTGATCAGGTAAGTTGAAGGTGTGACGGCCCCATCCGGAAGAATCCGCAGGCTGGTAAGCCCGCAGCTGTCTCCGTCCTGCGCGGGAATTCCAAACACAGATCCGAACAGCGGGTCACACAGTGAGACGACCGCATACCGGTCCATAATGTATTCCAGCGCATCCATTACCTGCCGGTAGGAAGGAGGATCCATCTTCACGCCTTCCACTTTGCGCAGGATGTTGATCCGCAGAAATGCATTGTATTCTTTTGCAATCGAAAAAATTCCGTCGATGTTTTCCCTGTTCAGGGTTCTGTCATAAGCGACCATGACAATAGTTGCCACGGCATTGTATTTCCTGCACAGATCAAGCGTTCCCAATACCCCTTCAAAGGCATCGTCTCTTCCCCGGTTCCGGTTATGAACGCCGGCGTCCGGAAAATCAAGGGACAGGTCAACCTCCCGGATGGCGCGGAACAGTTCTTCTGCGTCGATTCGGCCCTTTCTGACCTGGCGGTACACGCTGCCATTGGTGGTGAGCGCCTGCCGGATATCCGGATACCGTTCCCGGATGTAGCAGACCAGCCGGTACCACGGCCCGGAGAGGGCGCACTCCCCCGTGCCGTAATTGACAGACTCGATCTCAGCCGCGTTTCTGTCTATAAAGGCTTTCGCAAGATCGAAATCATTTTCTACCGGAATCTGGCGCACACTCTGACTGTAGCAAAACGGACACCGCATATCGCACCGGGATGTAAAACCCCAGCCGATTTTCCACTTTTTCTCTTCACCCATCTTTATCACCCGTTTCTGCTTTGCTTCCCTGTATTCGAAAATCCGGCCTTCCATAGATGTACAGGTCATATTGCTGCTGTTCCATACTTTTATCCGGACACATCGAAACCCCGCAGGATCTGCGGATAGCCGCTGCAAACCTGCTCATACAGGGATCTTACCGTGTCAGACGGAGAATCCATTTTCATCTGCAGTTCATGAGAAAGGCTGGAAGAGTCCATTCCCATGTTCAGGGAACGTCTGGCCGCAAGCGGCGCGTCTGCCACTTTTCCCGGCAGAATGACCGCCTGCGACAGACCAAACTGCTGTTTCACCAGGTGCCCGAATTCCAGCTTGGATACCGAGCCGGCACAGGAGGCATTGTAAACGCCGCCCAGGTCCCTGCGGATGCCTTCCCATATCACCTCTGTCAGAAAGGGAATCGAAAGCGGTGAAAAGAACACATCTTCAAATAAAGTGACCGGTTTTCCGGATCTCATGCTCTCCAGCATCCATTCAAAGGATCCGGTACGCCTGCGGATATTAAACCCCAGAAAGTTTGTCCGCAGGATCAGAGGCTCCGGATTTCCGCCGGCCTGCAGGATCCGCTCTTCAGCCAGTATCTTGCTTTTTCCGTACACATTGCAGGCAGCCGTCTCCTCATCTTCCCTGTGGAGTCCCTTTGCGTCTCCGTTATAAACCGCGTCGGAAGACAGAAAAACCAGTTTTGCCCCCAGATCCCGGCAGATCCGGGCCAGACTGCCGCTCAGAACCGTATTGACCTGATATGCCCTGTCCGGATCCCGTTCGCATCCGTCCACACTGGTAAAGCCGGCACAGTGTATTACGGCATCCGGCCGGATCGTTTCCAGATCCTGCCGGAGCCTGTCACCCTCCAGACAGTCAAAAACGTTCAGCAACAGCCCCGGGATGGCAGTTTCATTCCGGTCACAGCCGGACAGATCTGCCCGTTCCCTGAGCAGATATGACAGGTTTCCGCCCAGCAGACCCGAAACCCCGGTAAAATACAGTTTCATTCTGACGTACAGCTCCTTTATTATTCTCAGGTGTTTCCGCGGCTTCCGGCTGCCTCAGAAAAGGATCAGGCCGAGGCACAGAACAAACGCATGCTGCATAAGGGAAACAAATCCCAGAACGTCTCCGTTAAACCCCTTCAGAGTACGCAGGATCAGCAGGCCTGAAAGCCGTGAGGTAAGACAGGCTGCAGCGATCAGAAACAGGAAAGCAGCAAGGCGGACAGGAAAACTGCCGCTGCCGAAGAAGAAGAGCGGCAGGCAGCAGCATCCCGCTGCAATAAACGCCTTAATCTGATTTCCGGCGCGGCAGAAGGCAAGAAAAGGCGAGAATGCAGACCCCGGCTGATACGAAGCGCCTTTTACATGACAGAAAACGCATCCCGCCGCTGAAAGGGCGCCGGAGGCAAGGGTCAGACCGACAGCTTTTTCCGCAGGCAGAACGACCAGATATACCCCGGCGCAAAACTGTATCAGCAGCAGTATTCCTGTCCACAGTATGGCAAAAGCCCCGTTTGAAGGAGAACGTATCACATTCCACGCATTTTCTGCATTCCGCCCGCGGGCATAGGTAAGACCCTCGGACAGATCACAGAAAGCGTCGATCAGCCGGATTCCCCGGATCAGATAGAACAGCAGCAGCATCCACGCGGCGCTTAACAGCCTCAGTCCGCTCAGACGGAAAAACAGGACGCCTGCCGCTCCGGTCACGGCACAGGCAGCGCCGCAGATGAGCGGTCCCCAGACGGGATAGGCCCTGCTTACGGACAGAAAACGGTCCCTGCCCAGGACATCGTCGGACTTCCATCTGACATTCAGACAGAAACAGCAGACATTCAGGAGACTTTCCGGCATTATTCTGTCCTCCGTCAGAAAAGCGTTCACCTGAGCAAAAACAGGAAGGTTCGTCGCACTTCTTCCATCCAGGGATCCCGGCACCGCATGGATTTCACCGCAGCGATCCGTTCCGGAAGATCCTCTGCAAACGGGGCGGGGAATTCTTCGACAGCAGGCAGATAATCGGTCTTTAAAAGCTTCTTGTTAAGGGATGCCGCGGAAAGCGTGATCTTCCGCAGATAATCCAGCAATCCCGCTGTTGCCGCGCATCTCGCGATGCCGTAAGCCGCTTCCCGGATGTCACATCGCAGCCATGCCCGGTCCCGGTCCTGCAGCAGGGGGAGCAAGGCTTCACCGAACTTCTCCCATCCGTCCGCCGTGTTCTGTGCATCACCGGCCCTGAAAAGATATTCCGCCAGCTCCCCGGACGGCCGGATCATTCCGGTCAGGGATGACGCGGGGAGCGTGCCGCTGCCGGATCCGGGGGATACGTGACAGTACATCCATTTGGTAATGCCTCCGGAAACCGCGTCCCGGCCTTCGACAAGGTGACCGGACGAGGCCTGAACGGAGCCCGTGTTTTCGGTGGAAAAGATCAGCATCGCTCCGCAGTCCGGCTGATCATCATAATAGGCAGCTGCCTCTCCGGCATTTCCAAAAGCGCGGATCAGTTCCCGGGCCCTGCCGGAATGAAAATTCCGGCTGCACCGGACCGGATTGGCATATTTCAGCATTGCCGTTGCCGGATGATACGTCAGGCACGGCTCGGAGCCGGTATAACGGAGGCCGCGGGCCCGGATGCTTTCCGGCGCGGGCGCAAGACAGCCGTGAAACAGGAAGGGGAGAGGAGGCTGTGCCTTTTGCTCCAGATAGCCAAGATACCGGATGAGTTCTGTCAATTCTTCCAATGGACTGCTCTCCCTGGTTTACTCCTCCCGGATTGATTTCCCGGGGTTGTTATAGTCTGTCACCCGGAGCGTAACTGCTTCCCTGCCTCTTCCAGATAGCGCACCAGAAAATTGTACCAGAAAAAATGCTCGTAACATCGTGAATACAGCCTGCAGTTTTCCGCTATCAGCTCTCTTTGCCTGTCTGCGTCAAAACTCGCCATAATCATTCCGGCGTCTTCCGGCTGTCCAATGGCAAGGCCGGAACAGCCGAACAGGATCCGGTGGGCGCTGGACCAGGGATACGAGATGCAGGGAATCCCGGAAACAAAGGCCTGCAGAATCCCCGGACACCAGTCCCCGTTTTCTTCTGTCAGGTCGATCCACACATCCGCCGCCAGTCTGTCCGTGCATTCCTCCCAGCCTGCCGGAAGCCCTGCCTGTATCCCGGCAGCTTCGCCGCTGCGTCTTTCACGGTGAGCGATATAAAAGCGCCGCCGGACAGATCCGGGCATTTCTGCGCGGTCCCGCAGGTTCTTCTTCACATCCTCCACGGAAGCCGCACAGGGTACGCCGACCGGGATCACCGGGGTATCAGCGGGAAGGTGCCTGATCCACAGGGGCTCGGCGGGCAGGACGGCATCCGCGCCGGAGCGGCACGCCCGGAGAAGCTGACCATACGTCTCTGCATATGCGACCTTCAGCACGCCTTCATGCCGCTCACGGCAGCTTTCCCAGACGGCAGGCGCCGCGATTACGGCATCAAAGGGCAGATCTTCTGTCAGCCTGCCGGGCAAAATATGCCGGATCTCCGGAACCTGTCCGATCTGCCTGATTCCCGGTGCCGCACCCGACTCCGGAACTACAACGCCTATCCGCCGGATGGCAGATCCTGCGTCCTTCTCTGCGCTGCGCCCCATGGCCAGCGTATATGTCAGGCTGCTGCCGTGCTGATGAATCGTATACAGGGGCTCTTTAATATGCGTATGACCGGGGAAACGGGCGGAAAAGTCCCTCAGTATGTATTTGTCACACAGCTGCTTCACAAACCAGGGGAGTTCCCTGTCTTTCCACAGGTCAAAAGAGAACCCCATTCCTTCATAGTCAATATCATCCAGGACGATCCGGCGGCTGCCGGTATCTTCAGAAAGAATTTCCTTTCCGCAGGTTACAAACCCATCACACCGGGATGTCATTTTATGCAGGTAATCCGGATGCCATTCATCGTCGTCATCCAGAAAGAACAGGTATCTGTGGCTGCCTCTCCGAAGCACTTCCTTCAGGATCTCATTTTTCGCCCGGGTATCGGAGACCAGATCCCTGTCGATATCCACATATTCCACCGGGAGTCCCCGGAACTGCTCCTTCACCGCAGCCTTATGTTCTGCACTTCTGGCATGAAATCCCAGATAAATGGTCCAGGTTCCGTCAAAATCCTGACGGACAACAGAATCTACAGCTCTCTTCACAATCAGAGGCGGGTAAAAATTCAGGATCAGGATGGCGGCGTCGCTTCTTATCATCTTCGTTCCTTTTCCGTACTCCTTCCCGATTCAGATTCTGCGCTGCGTCAGGTATCGGCTTCCCGGGCACAGGCCGGCGGTGCTGCCGGTATCGGTTCCCTGCCTTTTCCGCAGCAGCAGGCAGGGGTGAAGCACCGTTCCGTCAATGCCCATTCCGAACACAATTTTTCCGGCCTCACACTTACATCCGCTGCTCCGGGAGAGGAGCTGCTTTGTATTGATCTCCATATCCGGATACCGGTCCCGGACAAAAGCGATTTGCCGCTCCAGCAATTCCTGGACAGCGGGATCGAACAGATCGTTCCGTCCGGTACCAATAGGGATCAGCCCGAGATAAGAAGCGGATCTCACGCCAAGACTGTGCAGAAAGCCTGTCATCCCGACAATCTGACCCGCAAACGGAGCGTCTACAACGGTGGTGGTGTGAACGGTAATGCCGGCCTCTCCCAGACGCGGGATAACCTCCCTGAGGCGGTCAAAGCTTCCAGGCACCTGCCGCATGGAGTCGTGCCGGCTTTTTTCAAATCCGTCGACAGAAATGGATATTTCGCTTATCCGGGACTTTAATCTGTCAATGGTACCGGCATTCAGAAGCATACCGTTGCTGCAGATATCCAGTTCAAAGCCCTGTTCCGAAAAATAATCCAGGATCCGGTAAAACTGCGGATGCAGCAGGGGTTCGCCGCCGGAGAGAATGATGTTGTCTATGCCGGCTGTCCGCAGTATTCC
>CADBNA010000321.1 GCA_902795835.1 uncultured Lachnospiraceae bacterium
GATGGCACTATACGCCGTCTCCTTATTCTTTTCCTGGTGCAAAAAAACAGCAGAGCAGGCCGCCGGCTTTTCCTTAATCCTAACATCCATTTTTGGGAAAGACAAATGCATATTTGTTATACAGCAAATCACAAAAAGTGAGAGGCGCAGTAGGGAAAAGGAATGTTGCAGACACCCGGAACCATCCTTTCTGCCTGCAAAAGAAAAACGGCAGCTGTCCGGGCCGCCGTTTTTCAGGGAGAGAGTATATGAAAAAACTGTGTTACAGTTATCAGCTTTTGCTCCCCGGTGTGTCCTGTCACCAGTTTGCTTTTTGCTGATGATTATATTCTACAGCGTATTTGTGAACATTCTGTGCCTTGAGTATGAAGAAAATATGTATATAGAATATAGAATTTCTTATAACAATGCATAGATTATCGCTACTTTTTCGCGGTCTTGCGCCAGGCTGCGGACAGCGGTGTCAGGAATGAAAAAGCGCTCCGGTCCAGAGCGAAGTGATTGCTGATGGCCGGAGCGCTTTTCCGTTTCATTATGGGCCGCAGCTGCACAGCTGGTGTGCAGCCCGGCAGTAAATAGTAACAGGTTATTTCAGATAATAGCCGATGCCGTTTTCAAGCATCTCAGAATAGGTAGGAATACCGCTTACGATGAGCTGCTTGTCTTCTGTGAGTTCATTGTAGGCGCTGATGTATTCTATGATGCCCTGCAGGTGACGTCCGCAGCGAAGTTCCAGCGGGAGTTCTCCGCTGTTGTAGTCGATGTACAGCAGGCCGAGGTCGTTGGCAATGACATAGCAGGGGTCTTTGCCGGTGAGAACCAGTTCTTCATTGGTCTTGCCGCGAAGTCTGCCCTGTGAAGGATTGCCTGTTTCCATCAGCAGCGCGAGAGTATCTGTGAAGTCGCCGAGCTCTCTGTGTGTCAGACCGTGCAGTGAGACGGGTGACGGCTCCAGATTCATCTTGATACCCAGCATCTGCAGGTTCAGAACGCCCCAGGATGCGATGGTCTTGGCGCGCTCGTGGGCAACGGTTGCATTGTTTACTGCATATTCCGGTGAGGATTCATGAAGATCGATTTCAATATCGATATGCAGGGTGTTGATCATGTTGGTGACCGCGTAGGCAACCTGCTCTGAGATCGTACCGTTCTCGATTCCGGGATAGCAGCGGTTCAGATTGCGGGTCTCAGACCCGGACAGTGTCTGGCCTGAACTGTGCGTATAGATATCAGGATCCGGCCACTGGTCGATCGGGTTGGTCGCGCGTGAGCCGTACGCAAAGGTTCTCTTTTCACCGTTCTGTGTCGTGAAGGAATAAAACTGCGGAGAACCTTCCAGAGCATCGTTGTGAGTGAAGCCGGAGTTGTTGATATTTGTAATAACATAGACCGTTCCGACTTCGACCTCCGCGTTTTCCTCAAGCAGGATGGAGGCCATATGCCCGGACGGCTCGTTGGGATGCGTGCCTCCGAGGACGAGGATGCTGGCTCCTTCCTCGCTGCCTTCGAGAACATATACGGGAACGTCCGCGATGGTGCCTTCAAGATTCTTATTATATTCACTCAGCTGAAAGGTTCTGGTTACGCCGCTTCCGGCGACAATGTCTTCCTGAAAGTTTCTCTTTGCGTTGAAATTCATGCCTGCCAGCACAGCGATCACGGCGGCTGCTCCCAGAACACATACAGACTGTATCAGGGACTGTTTCGTCATTTTCATCCCGGCCCTCCTTACTTGATCATCAGAATCCGCAGGATCAGCGGAATCAGGATCATAGCGGCATTAATCTTGTCTGTCAGTCTGGTTTCCTGAAAGATCAGATTATACAGCACGCTCAGAAACAGCATGACAGCGATGCAGATATAAATAATTGTGATCATATTCAGAAGCCTCCTTTAAAACAGTTTCGCGATTGCGCTGGAGTTCTGCAGGAAAATGCAGGCATACACAAGGAGAATCAGCATTTCCGGCATACATTTCTTCAGAATCTTAGTATACTTCTTTTCACCGACAACCTGGGCGGCAAAGAGACCTGCCAGAGCGGTGGGCGGCATCATATCGCCGAGGGAGGCGATCAGTGAAATGGCTGACAGGACGACAACGCTGTCTCCTCCGAGAACAACCGCAAATATCATGGCAAAAGGAACACCCAGAACGGAGCAGGCTCCGTAGGAAGACACAGCTCCGAACAGCGGGATGCTGACGGCGGCGGCTATGAGCCACAGGAAAGAGGGCAGTCTCAGACAGGTGATAACAATGAGACCGCGGACACCCGTAGCGGTCATGACCTCGATGAACATGCCTACGCCCATCAGGATACCCATGACAGGCTGCGCGGTACGGATTGCTTCCGGAACGGCTTTTAATACATTGATCCTCTTTCCGGTAAAGAGGCCGATTGCCGCGGACAGAAGGAACATGACGGGCATACCGATGTCCGTGGTGAGCTTCAGAACCTTGAAAATGATCATCAGTGCCAGCAGAACAACAAAGGGGATGTAAATCTTAACCCCGTACTGTTTGCGGACCTCATCCTGTCTTACGAGAGCAGGTTTGAGTTTCTCATAATCGAGCTTCCTCGCCTGGCGGTATCCGAGCATCAGAACGAACACAATGGCCAGCGGGAAGGTGAGAAGAGCCAGAGGGCCTTCAAATCCTA
>CADBNA010000322.1 GCA_902795835.1 uncultured Lachnospiraceae bacterium
ATCATGACAGGCCCCGGCCAGATCCGTCGTATAGATCACACTGTCCGGCAGAATCACGCCCGGAAGCTTGTCCGTATTCTGATGGTACTGCCGGTACATGGCCGCTTCCTCTTCCAGGTACGACCACAGCGTAACCCTGTGCCCGTTGTTGCACAGCAGCCACGCCAGCGCCGTGCCCCAGCTGCCGGAACCGATTACTGCAATAGTACTCATGTTTTAATTCACCTCATCCCCTCTTCTTCAGATACGTCTTTCTCTCGCACCCGTGCAGCAGCCTGTCGATGTTTCCCCTGTGCTGCACAAACGCCATCACGGTGATGACCGCCAGCAGCACCATCATCTCGATCCGCGCTCCCCTGCTCATATCAAATCCGCCGCGCAGCGTCAGCACCAGCATGCCGAGGAAAAAAGAAGCAGTCAGACACAGGGAGGCGAGGGATACATAGTGTGTGGTAAAGAAAATGATGATAAAAAGCCCGATGCTGAGCGCGATCAGCCGCCAGTCCCCGAAGGACAGGATCATGCCGCCCGTAGCGGCGATTCCTTTTCCGCCCCGGAAATGCATGTAGAACGGAAAATCATGGCCGATGATCACACCAAAGGCAGTGTACACCTTCAGCAGCGGCAGGATCTCCGGGTGCTGCCTGCCGATCAGCAGCCACATGACCAGGACGGCCGCGATGCATTTACAGACATCCCCGGCCAGGGTGATCAGGCCGGCTTTTGGCCCCAGAGAGCGCAGTGCGTTTGTCGTTCCGGCATTGCCGCTTCCCATCGTGCGGATGTCCACACCGTGCAGCTTTCCGTAAAAATAGGAGGTCTGAAACAGGCCAAAACAGTATCCAATCAAAAGACTCAGCAATCGGCTCATTTGTTCGTATCCTTATCCTGTCTCTCTCTGATGATGAAGCGCAGGGCTGTCCCGGCAAATCCGAAGGCGTCCCGCACCCGGTTTTCAATATACCGCTGATAGGAAAAATGCATCAGCTTCTTGTCATTGACGAAGATGACAAATGTCGGCGGTTTGACTGCCACCTGTGTCATATAGAAAATCTTCAGTCTCCGCCCTTTGTCTGAAGGCGGCTGCTGCAGGGCAACGGCTTCCGTCAGGATCTCGTTGAGAACGCCGGTAGCCACGCGGAGCGTCTGGTTGGCGAGCACCATGTCGATCGTCTCGAAAAGCTTCGGCAGCCTCTGCCCGCTCACGGCGGAAATAAAGAGAATCTCCGCGTAGAAGGCAAAGGACAGGGTGTTGCGGATCCTGTCGATGAATTCGCGCTGCGTCTTCTCATTTTTTTCGATTGCGTCCCATTTGTTGACCGCTACAATCAGGCCCTTGCCCCTGTCATGGGCAATGCCGGCGATCTTGGCATCCTGCTCCGTGATGCCCTCGGTGGCGTCAATCACGACAACAGCCACATCGCATCTCTCCACGGCCGCGATGGTCCGGATGATGCTGTAGTGTTCCAGGTCTTCTTTGATTTTGCTCTTCCGCCGCAGACCCGCCGTATCAATAAAGGTGTAAGTCTTTTTATTCCATTTGATGTCAGTGTCGATGGCGTCCCTGGTCGTGCCGGCAATGTCGGACACGATGACCCGGTTCTCTCCCAGAAGCTTATTTATAATAGAAGACTTCCCTACATTGGGTTTGCCTACAATGGCCACCTTTGGGTTCTCATCTTCTTCTCCCGACTGCGATCCTTCCGGGAAAAAGGCAATCACGGCATCCAGCAGTTCGCCGATCCCCTGCTTTCCCTCAGCGGAAATGGGATAAGGCTCCCCGATCCCCAGATTGTAGAATTCATAGACATCCGCTTCCTGCTGGCGGTAATTGTCGACCTTGTTTACGGCAAGGACGACGGGCCGTCTGCTTTTGCGCAGCATGTTGGCCACCTGCATATCCGCATCGGTCAGTCCCTGCCGAACATCCGTCATGAAAATGATGACATCCGAGGTCTCAATTGCAATCAGCGCCTGCTCCCGCATCTGGGAAAGGATAACGTCGGAAGAATCCGGCTCGATGCCGCCCGTATCAATCAGGGTAAAATCCCTGTCCAGCCAGCTGACATCCGTATAGATCCGGTCCCTTGTCACACCGGGTGTATCTTTTACAATGGAAATCATCTGCCCTGCAAGCGCATTAAACAGGGTCGATTTCCCCACATTCGGCCGTCCCACGACAGCCACAATCGGTTTGCTCATAGTTCTGTTTCCTCCAATTATATACAGACACCGTCTCTCCAAAGAGTGCCCTGCAGAAATCCTCTCCGTCTTCCGCCGTCACGCGGACCGGAACCTGCAGCGCCTCCGAGACCTGTGTCACAGTTACATCATCCAGAAAAACCTCTTCCCCTGCCCGCAGCATGCTGCAGGGAATCAGCAGACAGTCGCCAAGGTCCCTGCCCTTCAGCTGACGGATCAGGTCCTGACCTGTGATCAGTCCCGAGACTGTGATCATTTCGCCAAAAAAATCGTTGCGCACCGGGCAGATCTCTACCTCCAGCCCGGGCATCGCAGACACCGCCAG
>CADBNA010000323.1 GCA_902795835.1 uncultured Lachnospiraceae bacterium
CCCCGGACTGCACAGAGGATGCGGATGCCCCGGACTGCACAGAGGATGCGGATGCCCCGGACTGCATTGCGGATGCTGATGATCCGGGTTGTACAGATGAGGGTGATGACACAGCATACATCGGGAAATCCCTGCTCCCGTCTGTAGTTGTGTTCCTGACAGAGAAAACGGCGTCGACGCGTTTCATGCCCGCCGCCGCGCGGGAGAGGAGGATGATCAGATTGGCCAGTTTGACCAGCTCAACCAGAATCTGAGACATATAATTGATGAGGGCGATCACCTTGCCCTGGGTGAGATGCCCGGCATTGACCTGCCTGCCTCCTGCCCAGAGAATGGCAATAATGCCCAGATTGATAACGGCGTAGGTAAGCGGATTCAGGAGGGCAGAGATTTTTCCGGCAAAAAGCTGCCTGCGGAAAAGGCCATCGCTCTCTTCATCAAAGGTGCGCATTTCTTCCTGCTGCCGGTTGAAAGCCCGCACTACGCGGACACCGAGAAGGTTTTCCCTGGCCGTCTGCATGATGCTGTCCAGCTGCTGCTGCACACGCCTGTACAGCGGCATGGTGCCCTGAAGAATCAGAAACACGATCAGGAGCAGAATCGGGATTACAACGACAAAAATAACCGCACTGCGGGGATCCACGGTAAAGGCCATGATCATGGCGCCGAATACGACGAACGGAGACCGCATGAACAGACGCAGAAACATATTGATGCCGTTCTGGACCGTATTAATGTCACTGGTCATACGGGTGATCAGCGTTGAGGTGCCCTGCTCGTCGATCTGTGTCCAGCTGAAGGTCATGATATGGGAAAACAGATCCCTGCGCATGGCATCACAGGTCATTACGGCTGCTTTTGCGGCAAAATACTGCGCCGTAATGGACACACTCAGGCCGAGAACAGCCAGAAGAAGCATCCACATCGCCATGCGGATGATATAGGGAGTGTCACCGGCCGGAATTCCGATATCAATCATCCGGGCGACCAGAAGCGGCACCAGCAGTTCCAGAATTGCCTCCAGCATTTTAAACAGCGGTGCGAGGAATGCTTCCTTTTTATAAGCGTTCAGATATGTGAGGAGTCTTTTCATAATCAGTTTTAACCCAGCTGTTTCTCTTATACTCTGATATCCCGCAGAAGTTCAGTCCGCGGGGACAGCACACAGTAAAAGTGTACTCGCGGGGGATTGAAAAAGCAAGGCTATTTCACTTGATAGAGCAGGCATTTAAGGGTATACTGTTTCTGATGAACTGCGTAAAAGACGCGGATTCTTAAGGAGAAATACAATATGATAGAGGCCACAAGCTGTGGAGGAATAGTGATTTTCCGTGGGAAAATTCTGACTTTGTACAAGAATTACCGCGGTCGGTATGAGGGCTGGGTGCTGCCAAAGGGCACGGTTGAAGAAGGAGAAGATCACACAGAGACGGCTGTCAGAGAGGTATATGAAGAGACCGGCGCAAAAGCACAGATTATGAAATATATCGGAGCCAGCAGCTATTCTTTTATCGTACCGGAGGGGGAGGTCCAGAAGGAAGTTCACTGGTACCTTATGATGGCTGACAGCTATTACAGCCGCCCGCAGAGAGAGGAGTTTTTTGTAGACTCCGGATATTATAAATACCATGAGGCGTACCACCTCCTGAAGTTTTCCAATGAGAGGCATATGCTGGAGAAAGGTTACGCGGAATATCAGGCAATGAAAAAGGCGGGACTGTGGGTGCCTTCCCGCCAGAACAGGGGAATGTGACGCGTCAATGGCAGAGTATCTTGCGCATCTGTATATAGGAAAGACTGCGGCAGGCATGGAGAAAAAAATACGCAGAGCCGTCGAAAAGGGTAAGACTATAGACGGCATCCGTCTGATTACGCTGTCATCCAACGGCACAGATCAGCTGGACATTCTGCCGCTTCACTGGCTGAAGCAGAAAGCTCTCAGAGAAAGCCTTCCGGTCATCGCCGGATTCGCAAACGGAAGAGAAGAGGCGATGCGGGTTGTGGCGCAGATGGTAGCAGATGCTTTTCGCAGCACCGGAAAATGCGATCTCCGCACATGGCTTCCGGAAGCGGACAGGGACGGAACCCTGGCTGCCCTGATGCGCAGCCGGACCGAAAACGAAGTGCAGGAAGTCTCTTCAGACGGGACAGAGAATTCACATTCACCGGAAGGCACCTTGCAGGCCGATACACCTGAGGGCGCCGGGCAGGCAGATGCAGCGGAAGGAGCTTCGCTGACGGATACAGCTGAAGGCGCCGGGCAGGCAGATGCAGCTGAAGGAGCTACGCAGGCAGACGCTCCGGAAGGAGCCGGGCGGGCGAATGCACCTGAGGGAGCCGGGCAGGCGGATACAGCTGAAGGAGCTTCACAGGCAGATGCATCGGAAGGAGCCGGGCGGGCGGATGCACCGGAAGGAGCCGGGCAGGCGGATACATCGGATATGAATGAGAACCGGGATCAGACACAGGAGGACTAGATGGCGATATTGCTGAAAATCTTATCCGTCATCGGCGTGATCCTGCTGGTTGTGGTGTGCCTGGTTCTGGCATTGGTGCTGCTTGTTCTGCTGGTGCCGGTCCGGTACCGGACAGCAGCTGTGAAGCACGGAGATACCCTGCTTGTTTCGGGGAACGGATCCTGGCTGCTGCACCTGATCCAGGTACCTTTTACTTATAGAGCAGAGTGGTTGCGGAAAAATGCAGCCGGGGATCCGAAGGAAAAAGCGGACGGGGCTCAGCAGGAAGACTCGGATGGGGATTCGGAGGAGAACGCGGCCGGGGCTCAGCAGGAGAACGCGGCCGGGAATCAACAGAAAAATCCGGAGGGAGACAGACAGCAGGCCTCTGGCGATGATGGGCCTGAAAAAATTACAATTAAAAAGGAACTAACCTGGGATCTCAAACTGCTGGGATTTTCTGTAAAAAAATATCTTTTTAAATCTGATACCGACAGTGAGGATTCCGGTCCGGCACAGGAAACGGAAAAGACCGGAGAAGAAAAGAGCCGGGCTGACGATGAAGGATTAAATGAATCAGCTAAGGATGCCGGCACATCTGCAGAGAAAAGGACGGAGACAAAGGAATCTCAGATAAAGACAGATTCTTCAGATGACCAGACTGCTATAAAAAGCGGGACCGGAGGTACAGGAGACAAGCCGGGAGCTTCTGAAGAAACAGGAGATAAGCCGGAAGCTTCTGAAGGAACAGGAGACAAGCCGGGAGCTTCTGAAGGTACAGGAGACAAATCGGGAGCTTCTGAAGGAACAGGAGATAAGCCGGGAACTTCTGAAGGATCAGGAGATAAGCCGGGAACTTCTGAAAGAAAGTCCGCTGAGCATAAGGCTGCCGATGCCTATACCCGGGAAGAAGCGGCCAGACGCATGCGCGAAGGCGCAAAACGAAAACCCGCCGTACAGCCCGGTGAGAAAAAGAAAGAATCAGAGATCCCGATCGAGATTGTTCCCGCCAACAGGCCCAACCGATTTGAAATGCTGCTTGCCCGTTACGGGGAACTGATCGGAAAACTGAGAAAGAAAATGGAAAAAGGGAAGTCCGCCGCAGAAGTCATCATGGCATGGCTTGACTATGTGGACTCAGCCTCTTTTGAACATGCGGTTTCCTGTCTTAAACGGGAAATCACAGCTATGCTCCGGCATATAATGCCGCGGAAAATCAGTGGTACGATAGAGTACGGCCTGGGCGATCCGGCGTATACAGGCGAGATTCTGGCAGGCATTGCTTCTTTCTATCCCGTCCTTCCGAAGGACCTTACGATCATTCCTGACTTTGAAGAGCAGAGGCTGGAAGCAGACACTGAGATCAAAGGGCAGATTGTGATCGGGGTGCTGGTATACCGGGTGCTGAAACTGCTCCTGACCAGAGACGTGCGGGATCTTATCGCCCGTATCAGGGCAAAAAACCCGGAAGATCCGATGATCAGACGCAGGGTAGAAAAAGAGAGAAAACGCGCGCGAAAAGCAGCGGCCAAAGCGAAAGCGCGGCGAAGACGAAAACGAAAGAAAGCCATGAAACAGAGTGCCGGGAACGGCAACGGCAATCATAAAGGCGGCAACGGTAACTATAGAAACGGCAACGGTAACCATAAAAACGGAAACGGCAACTATAAAAACGGCAACGGCAACCATAAAAACGGCAACAGCAATCTAAAAACCGGAAACGGTAAGACCGGCAGCAATACAAACTGTAACAAAGAGATGAATATCAACAACAGGCAGAAGGAGGCCGACAAAGATGGCAGATAAAAATGATTTCGGAACCACAGTAGAATCCCTGTTCAAGGGAATGGACAGCTTCCTGACAACAAAGGTTATTGTCGGCGAGGCAGTTCCGGTAGGAGACAGCATCATGATACCGCTTGCCGA
>CADBNA010000324.1 GCA_902795835.1 uncultured Lachnospiraceae bacterium
CTACGTGCAGAAATCGGGAGGCCAGATCATTGCAAATAAAGGCGCGACGTTTTACGCGGTCTCTTCTGCCGTGACATACATCTGCCATAACCTCGTTTCGCCGACAGACAGTATTTCCACCGTATCCACCATGCTGCACGGCGAATACGGGCTGGAAGATGTCGCGCTGAGCGCCCTGACCGTCATCGGGCCAGGCGGTGTAAAGGGGAAAATGCCGATGCGAATGAACAAAACGGATTTTGAAAACCTGGAGAAAAGCGCGGACGCATTGAAGCAGGTGATCGCGCAGATCGAAATATGAGCAGCCTTGCAATCCCCCGCCACCTACTAATATCTATGTAAGAGGCGCACAGGCTGCCTTATATCCGTATTTTCAGTCTTCCCGTGAAACCGTTCCTGCCGGTTTGAGCATTTCCTGACTCAGGCTGAAGTACGCGTCACAGCCTTGTTCGGAGAAGAAAAGGACAGCGTTCTCATTGGCTGTCAGCTGTATGAGAAATTCCTGCAGGGTGTCCTCCGACAGATATTCCTTTGCAAACAAGAGACTTTCCTGCAGCTGTTCCCGAAGCCGTCCGCACAATGTCTCCTGACTGGTGACGCGGGCGGCCTGCTGCGCCTGCAGGCATGAAATTAAGCCTGCGGTGTCGGCGGACAGGTGTTCTTCCCGGATCTGCCGCAAACAGAGACGCAGTTCCCCCAATAGCTGTTCTTCCGTATCCATATCTGACGCACTGATCAGGAAATACTGCTTTCGTACCTCCAGAGCTTCCTTCCATTTGCGCAGACACCGTTCCGCCTGCAAGGCTGGTTCCGGATCACAGATTTCCGCTTCCAGTCTTTTCAGGCGTTTTTCAGCGAGTATGATCAAATTCCTGTTTTTTCTGCAACGTGTCAGTTCCGCTCCCAGTGTGTCCAGCAGCAGCCCCGTCAGGATGTGCTCCTCCAGTCGGTCTGCTTTGTCTGCCATCCCGGCCAATGCAGATATCCATCCGGAAAAGGACTTTGGCAGCTCTGTATCCTTGCAGTCATCAGCGTATTTTCGATAGAGGCGATAGAAAGCTGTAAAATCTTTGGCTATATGTCTGACAGACAGGTAGGGAAGGATCAGGTCCTCATCGACTTTGATCTGCAGCCGTTCGCAGGATTGCAGAAGCGTGGAGAGATCCTGCCATCCTCTGGCAGTGACATATTCGGCCGCCCCCTCCTCACCCCGCACAAGAAAGAAATGACTCCTGTGGAAGGTAAGATAGGAAAGAATGGCTCCATGTACCGATTCTTTCATGGCGAATGCCATCCAGGCATCCAGGTCCGGTTCTATATCCAGCTTTCGAAGCCGGTCCAGGACCGCCACGTCGTAATCCCTGGCAGACCGGTTGAATGCCCTGGGATTTCCGGCAGCCACAATAACCCAGCCATCCGGAATGCGGAAAGGACCAAACATCTTTTTCTGCAGAAACTGCAGCATGGCCGGAGCAAGGGTTTCCGAAACACAGTTGATCTCATCAATGAACAGGATTCCTTCCCTTAACCCTGTATCGTGCATACAATCCAGAACAGAGACAATGATTTCACTGACGGAATATTCCGTCACTGTGACAGTCCTGCCATCATATTCGCGTTCCGCCAGATGCGGCAGACCTACGGCGCTCTGGCGCGTATGGTGTGTCATATTGTAAGACACCAGACCGATGCCGTATTCGGCAGCCAGCTGCTCGACGATGGCCGTCTTTCCGATGCCGGGAGGTCCCATCAGCAGAAGCGGGCGCTGCTGTGTGACGGGAAATAGATATTTTCCGGAGGCATCCTTTTCCAGATATGCGCGAATCGTATTCCTGATCGTTTCCTTTGCCTGTCCGATATTCATTTCACATCTCCGATTACCAGCGCATGTGCCCAGGAGGGCACAAACTTCAGATATTTCGTGTCCTGAAGAAAAACAAAAAATGTTTCATAATCCGGTTTCTTATCCGGATAGATACCGTCCCCGTCCGTAAAATATAAGACAGCCTTAAGCTTTTTCAGCCTGCCCTGCGCCTGTTCCTTTTTGATATAGTTAAAAACCGGTCGGAAGCTGGTGCCGGATCGGCCTTCGATCGTTAAGCTGCGGATAGTGCGCATCCAGTCATCGCGGGAACGCAGTACATCAACTCTTTGAACTACCGTATCACACTGAATCAGGTAAACTGACATATGCTCTGAAAAGTTCTCCCTGTCAGTGAGAACAGACCATGTCTCCGCCAGAAAACGCCGCACTGTGTCCGTGGAACATGATGCAGAAGTATCGATCGCAATCACCAGTTCATGCAGTCGGTTCACCTCCCGGTATTCCAGAGGCTCCGTCAGTATCAGACGGCCAGGAAGGGACAAGCCTGTCATATAGGAGATATAGTCAAATCCCTCGGGATCCTGTTCCATGACCTCAGTCGGTTCCATAAAACGGTACAGCAGGCGATGATAGTCAAATCTCCTGTTTGCCTCATATGTATGGCGGATATCCTCGGAGACGAAGTGATCGCTGCCTGTGCCGGCCGTATCCCCCCGCATTCCCTGCCCTTCACCGCTGCCCATCCCCTGTGCGGAATCAGCTTTGCCATTTCCGCAGGCCATGTCCTGTGCTTCAGAAGTGCTTCCGGTTAACTCAAGAACAGCCGTCAGCTTCCGGTATAACGCGAATATTTCTGTTTTCCCCGGAAAAACAGATTCCGCACCGGCCGTCGTAAACAGGCTTTTCTCCCCATGCCGCTGGTTTTTCTGCAGATGGAGAAGGTACATCACCATATTTGTTTTTTTATCCCGCAATGCATCTCTCAGGAAACCGGCTGTCTCCCGCTCGTCAAAAAAACCGGCGGCTGCCAGGATATCTATAGCGGCGGCAGCCTCACATTTGATTAACGCCTGAACGGCAGGGCGGATCCTGCCGCGCAGATACCGTTCACAGTTCTGTATCTCCGGTCGGGATTTGTCCGGGCAAAGCCAGAAGCAGATGGCTGCCCGGAGTTTCTCCGGTGCCCTTGCTGCATGTACAAAATCGTCGAAATAATCAATCATGGCCTTCATCTGTTCCCGCGAGGCGGGATATATGCACCGGCTCCTGTTTTAGTTCGCCATTCGGTTTAGAAGATCTGTCCCGGAAGTTTCAGCTTCTCTTTGCGGGGAAACGCTTTATCGAATTCCTCCACGTCCGCATCTTCCACATAGATGATTATACTATGCCCAAAATCATTCTCAACCAATTTCTGCGGTTGAATCAAGCATCCCGGAAAACA
>CADBNA010000325.1 GCA_902795835.1 uncultured Lachnospiraceae bacterium
CGTGTAATGGAGACCAGACCGCTGTCCAAGGACAAGAGATGGAGACTGGTCCAGATCATCGAGAGAGCGAAGTAAAGGATCTTTAGAAGGAGGTAGATCAGCATGATTCAGCAGGAAAGCAGATTAAGAGTCGCTGACAACACCGGTGCTAAAGAGATCCTTTGCATCCGTGTTATGGGAGGCTCCACCAGAAGATATGCCAACATCGGCGACGTGATCGTTGCGACCGTCAAAGACGCAACACCAGGCGGCGTTGTAAAGAAGGGCGATGTTGTCAAGGCTGTCGTGGTCCGTACCGTAAAGGGCGCCCGCCGCAAAGACGGTTCCTACATCCGGTTCGACGAGAACGCAGCAGTTATCATCAAGGATGACAAGACACCCAGAGGAACCCGTATTTTTGGACCGGTAGCGAGAGAGCTTCGTGAGAAACAGTTCATGAAGATCGTTTCCCTGGCTCCGGAAGTATTATAAGGAGGACGTCCATGTCAGTTAAGATTAAGAAAGGCGATACCGTTCGCGTTATTGCCGGAAAAGATAAAGACAAAGAGGGAAAAGTCCTTTCTGTTGATGTAAAGAAGAACCGCGTTATTGTTGAAGGCTGCAACATGATCACCAAGAGCGTAAAGCCGAGCATGGCCAATCAGCAGGGCGGCATCATCAACACCGAAGCACCGATCGACATTTCCAACGTGATGTACCTGCACAAGGGACAGACCACACGTATCGGATACAAATTTGAGAACGGCAAGAAAGTCCGTGTCGCCCGCAAGACTGGCGATGTGATCGACTAAGAGAGGAGGCATAGATCGTGAGCAGATATAAAGAAATGTACGATACACAGATCGTTGAAGCTCTGACAAAGAAATTCAACTATAAGAATGTGAACGAAGTGCCGAAGCTCTCCAAGATCGTTGTCAACATGGGTGTAGGCGAAGCCAAGGAGAACGCAAAGCTCCTGGATTCCGCTGTAGCCGATCTTGAGAAGATCACCGGACAGAAGGCTGTCGTCACAAAGGCAAAGAAATCCGTCGCCAACTTCAAGATTCGTGAAGGCATGGCGATCGGCTGCAAGGTTACCCTTCGCGGCGAGCGCATGTATGACTTTGCTGATCGTCTGATCAGCATCGCTCTTCCCCGTGTACGTGACTTCCGCGGCGTTAATCCCAACGCATTCGATGGCAGAGGAAACTATGCTCTTGGTATCAAAGAGCAGCTGATCTTCCCCGAGATCGAGTACGATAAGATCGACAAAGTGAGAGGTATGGACATCATCTTTGTTACCACAGCAAAGACCGATGAAGAAGCACGTGAATTACTGGCACAGTTCAAGATGCCGTTCGCAAAGTAATTAGGGAGGAAATTTATTCATGGCTAAAACAGCAATGAAAGTTAAGCAGGCTCGCAAACCGAAATTCTCCACCAGAGCATATACTCGCTGCCGGATCTGCGGACGTCCCCATTCCGTGCTGAAGAAATACGGCATCTGCCGTATCTGTTTCCGCGAGTTGGCGTACAAGGGAGAGATCCCGGGCGTCAAGAAGGCAAGCTGGTAATTAAGGAAGGAGGAAAATTCACATGTCTATGAGCGATCCGATTGCAGATATGCTTACTAGAATCCGCAACGCAAATGCGGCAAAGCACGACACCGTCGATGTTCCGGCATCGAAGATGAAGGTTGCCATCGCTGACATTCTCGTTGACGAAGGATATATCGAGAAATATGATCTGGTTGACAAGGGCGCGTACAATGATATCCACATCACTCTGAAGTACGGCGCTGACAAAAACGAGAAGATCATCTCCGGCATCAAGAGAATCTCCAAGCCCGGTCTTCGCGTTTATGTCACAAAGGATGAGCTTCCGAGAGTCCTTGGCGGACTGGGTATCGCTATCCTTTCCACAAACCAGGGCGTTATCACCGACAGACAGGCAAGAAAGCTTCAGGTTGGCGGAGAAGTCCTCGCTTACGTATGGTAATCACACAGATCTAAACTGAAAACAGGGGGCGCGCAAAGCGCTTCCCGAGAATTTAAGTTAAACAGGAGGACATGTCATATGTCACGTATAGGCAGAATGCCTGTACCGGTACCGGCTGGCGTATCGGTAGAAATCAAAGAAGGTAATGTAGTTACTGTTAAGGGACCCAAGGGAACTCTGGAGAGAGAATTCGCTCCGGAACTCGGGATCGAGCTGAAAGAGAACGAGATCATCGTTACCCGTCCGAATGACCTGAAGAGAAACAAAGCTCTTCACGGCCTGACCAGGTCCCTGATCCACAATATGGTCGTTGGTGTTAGCGAAGGCTACGCTAAGGTCCTGGAGGTTAACGGTGTCGGTTATCGTGCTTCTAAGGCAGGAAACAAGCTGACCCTGAACCTTGGTTACTCTCATCCGGTAGAGATGGTCGATCCCGACGGCATCGAGACTGTTGTCGATGGCAACAAGATCACTGTCAAGGGCATCTCCAAAGAGCAGGTCGGACAGTACGCAGCTGAGATCAGAGGAAAGAGAGCTCCGGAACCCTACAAGGGCAAGGGCATCAAGTATGCTGATGAAGTGATCAGACGTAAAGTCGGCAAGACCGGTAAGAAATAATAGAAGGAGAGAGTGATTATGATTAACAAAGTATCTAGAGCACAGGTTCGTCAGAAAAAGCATAGAAGACTGCGTCATCACATCGCTGGAACCTCCCAGAGACCGCGTCTCGCTGTATTCCGCAGTGACAAGCACATCTACGCACAGATCATAGATGATTCCACTGGTAAGACCCTGGTGGCTGCTTCCACTGTCGAGAAGGATATCAAGAGCGAGCTGGAGAAGACAAATAATGTTGCTGCTGCTTCCTATGTTGGTTCTGTAATCGGCAAGAAGGCACTTGAGGCTGGAATCGAAGAGGTCGTCTTCGACCGCGGCGGATATATCTACCACGGCAAGGTACAGGCTCTGGCCGAGGCTGCAAGAGAAGCAGGACTGAAATTCTAACAGGGAGGAGAAGAACATATGAGACACGTAATCATTGATGCAAGCCAGCTTGAACTGGAAGAGAACGTTGTTTCCATCAAGCGAGTTGTCAAGGTTGTAAAAGGTGGCCGTAACTCCCGTTTTACCGCACTTGTTATTGTAGGTGACCACAATGGCCACGTAGGTGCAGGCCTTGGAAAAGCAGTAGAAATTCCGGAAGCGATCCGGAAGGGCAGAGAGGATGCTTCCAAGCATCTGATCTCTGTTGCCAGAGATGAGAATAACAGTGTTACCCATGACATTATCGGAAAATACGGCAGCGCTTCCGTACTTCTGAAGAGAGCTCCGGAAGGTACCGGTATCATCGCCGGCGGCACAGCCCGTGCAGTCGTAGAGCTGGCAGGTATCCAGAATATCCGTACAAAATGTCTTGGCTCCAACAACAAGCAGAATGTTGTTCTGGCTACTCTTGACGGACTTCGTCAGCTGAAGACACCGGAAGAAGTTGCAAGACTCCGCGGAAAATCCGTTGATGAGATTCGCGCATAAGGAGGGCTTAAAGAATGGCAGACAAGAAGATTAAAGTGACATTGGTTCGTTCCACGATCGGCTGTGTTCCGAAGCACAAAAAGATCATCGAGGGAATCGGCTTAAGAAAACTGAATCACTCAGTAGAGCTTCCGGATAATGAAGGCACCCGCGGCATCATTCGTCAGGTAGGCTACCTGCTGAAGGTTGAAGAGTAAGGAGGTTCCGTAAATGGATTTATCAAATTTACAGCCGGCTGAGGGCTCCAGACAGAGCGATGACTTCCGCAGAGGCCGTGGACACGGATCAGGCAACGGCAAGACCGCAGGCAAGGGACACAAGGGTCAGAAGGCCCGTTCCGGTGCTCCGAGACCTGGTTTCGAAGGCGGCCAGATGCCTTTATACAGACGTCTTCCGAAGAGAGGCTTCAAGTGCCGCAACTCCAAGGACATCGTTGCGATCAACGTTGAAGAGCTGAACCGTTTTGAGGACGGCGCAGAGGTCAACATCGCAGCTCTGGTCGAGAGCGGTATCGTCTCCAATCCGAGAGATGGCGTCAAGATCCTGGGAACAGGAACCCTGACCAAAAAACTGAATGTAAAGGTGACTGCAGCTTCTGCAGGCGCAAAAGAAAAAATTGAGGCGGCTGGTGGAACAATCGAGGTGATCTGATGTTTAAAACATTGCGTGATGCATTCCGAATCAAGGAAATACGGCGGAGATTGCTGTATGTTTTTCTCATGCTCGTCATCATTCGAATGGCTTCTCAGATCCCTGTCCCAGGCGTTGACACAGAATTCTTTAAGAATTATTTTGGCAGCACTTCCAATGACGCATTCAATTTCCTGAATGCGTTTACGGGAGGCGGCTTCACCAATTTCTCCATCCTGGCCCTGAGCATTACGCCCTACATCACGGCGTCCATTATTGTCCAGCTGCTGACGATCGCGATCCCGGCACTGGAAGAGATGTCCCGTGACGGCGAGGATGGCAGAAAGAAGATGAACACCATCACGAGATGGCTCACTGTGGGTCTTTCCCTTTTCGAGTCCGTCGCCATGTGCATCGGCTTCAGAAATCAGCTGATCCTGGAGCTCAATGCACTGAACGTGATCGTAGTAGTCGCAAGCCTTACCGCAGGATCCTGTCTCCTGATGTGGCTGGGTGAGCAGATCAATGAGAAGGGTGTTGGCAATGGTATCTCCATCGTCCTCCTGATCAATATCCTCTCCCGGGTACCCCAGGATATGATTACCCTGTATGAGAACTTTGTAACCGGAAAAACCATCGCCAGGGCTACTCTTGCCTGGATCATCATCATTGCGGTCATCCTTGCGGTCGTGGTTCTGACACTGATTCTTAACGGCGCTGAGCGCAGGATCCCGGTACAGTATTCACAGAAGATGGTAGGCAGACGCCTGGTCGGCGGAAATGCCTCCAACATTCCGCTGAAGATCAATACCTCTGGTGTAATCCCAATCATCTTTGCTTCGTCCCTGATGTCCTTCCCGCAGATCATCATTGCATTTGTGGGCAAGACACCCGGCGGATTCTGGGGCAAGATCATCAAGATGCTCAGCTCGAGCAACTGGTTCAACCCGGCAGACTGGCTGTCTACCGTAGGCCTGATCCTGTATATCGTGCTTGTTGTCTTCTTTGCTTACTTCTACACATCCATCACCTTCAATCCGATTGAGGTGGCTGACAACATGAAGAAGCAGGGCGGCTTCATCCCCGGTATCCGGCCTGGCAAGGCAACCGAGAATTACCTGAATTCCGTACTGAAGTACATCATTTTCATTGGCGCGGTCGGTCTGGTGATCGTATGTGTGATCCCCTACATTTTCAACGGCCTGTTCCATGCAAATGTATCCTTCGGCGGAACATCCCTGATCATTATCGTATCCGTCATCCTGGAGACGCTCAAGCAGATCGAATCCATGATGCTGGTACGCAACTACAAGGGATTCCTGACCGAGTAAGGTCTGAAAATCAAAAGCCAATAGGGCTGCCGCAGACGGCGGAGCTCATGCCTGACAAAAGGTATGGGGCGCCGGGAGCGGCAGCTCTTTTTTTCTACCCTTGACGGAGGGCAGGAGAATGGATAGAATGTATATGTTAAACTATGTCTGCTGACAGGAGACACAGAATATATACGGACAAGGAGGCACTGCATGAAGATCATTATGCTTGGCGCGCCTGGCGCGGGAAAAGGAACACAGGCAAAGAAAATCGCTGAAAAGTACGCAATTCCGCACATCTCTACCGGAGATATCTTTCGGGCTAACCTGAAGGCCGGCACGGAGCTGGGAATGAAGGCAAAGGAGTATATGGATCAGGGACTGCTGGTGCCGGATGAGCTGACCTGCGATCTTGTCGTAGACCGCATCTCCCAGCCGGATGCAAAGAACGGTTATGTCCTTGACGGCTTCCCGCGGACCATTCCGCAGGCAGAGGCGCTCACCAATGCTCTGAATGCCAGAGGTGAGGCAGTTGACTATGCCATCGACGTTGAGGTTCCGGATGATAATATCGTCAAACGCATGGGCGGCAGAAGAGCATGCCTGAAGTGCGGAGCGACCTACCACATCACCTTCAACCCGCCGAAGAAAGAGGGCTGCTGTGATGCCTGTGGTGGAGAGCTGGTGCTTCGTGATGACGACAAGCCCGAGACCGTTCAGAAGCGTCTGGATGTCTACCATGCGCAGACACAGCCGCTGATCGAGTATTATTCTGCAGCCGGCAAACTGAAGACAGTTGACGGAACGCAGGAAATCGGCAAGGTATTTACCGACATCACCGCGATCCTCGGCGGAGCAGAGGCATAAGAGAGAAAAGGGGCGTAAGAAGAGCAAGCATGGCAGTTACGATAAAGAGTGCCCATGAAATAGAAAAGATGCGGCAGTCGAACCGCCTCCTGCAGGAGGTGTTCGCCGGAATGGAAAAGCTGATCGAGCCCGGGATCTCCACCTATGAGATCAACCGGGAGGGTGAGCGCCTGATCCGGTCCCTTGGCGGAGTACCGAACTTCCTCAATTACAACGGATATCCGGCGTCGATCTGTACATCGGTCAACGAAGAGGTCGTCCACGGCATTCCGAAGAAGGACAGGATCCTGAAAGAGGGCGATATCATCAGCCTGGATGCGGGCCTGATCTATGACGGCTACCATTCCGACTGTGCCAGGACCTACGCGGTAGGGCAGATCAGCCCGGAGGCACAGGAGCTGATGCGGGTGACGAAGCAGAGCTTTTTCGAGGGTATGAAATACGCAAGAGCCGGCTGTCATCTGCATGACATTTCTGCGGCGATCGGCAACTATGCAGAGGGACTTGGCTACGGTGTGATCCGTGACCTGTGCGGACACGGCATCGGCACACGGATGCACGAGGACCCGCAGATCCCCAACTTCCCGCAGAAAAGCAGAGGGATCCGTCTGGTGCCCGGCATGACACTGGCCATTGAGCCGATGATCGCCATCGGAAACTGGCGCGTACGCTGGTGCGACGATGACTGGACCGTCGTTACTGCCGACGGAAGCCTTGCGGCCCATTACGAGAATACGATCCTGATCACCGAGGGAGACCCCGAGATCCTGACGCTTTCTCCGGCGGAGGCAGAAGGACTCTTATGAAGCAGCTGAGATACGGCATGTATGCCAGAAGCCTTGCTGGTCACGACAAGGGCAGGCTGTATATAATAATAGAAGAAACGGACGGCGCCGTCAGTCTTTGCGACGGCAGGCTGAGGAAAGTCGATAATCCAAAGAAAAAAAAGAAGAAGCATGTCCTGGTCGAGTACAATGTCTCACCGGTCATAGAAGAGCGGATCGAGGCGGGCAGGCCAGTCAGGGATGAGGATATCCGAAAAGCCCTGAAGGAAAAAGAAAAACATAAAGGGCAAGAGGAGGAGATTATACATGTCCAAGAATGATGTCATTGAAGTAGAGGGTGTCGTGCTCGAGAAGCTGCCGAATGCGATGTTCCGGGTAGAGCTGGAGAACAAGCACGTGGTGCTGGCGCATATCAGCGGAAAGCTCCGGATGAATTACATCCGTATCCTTCCCGGCGACAAGGTTACACTTGAACTTTCCCCCTACGATCTGGACAAGGGCAGGATCATCTGGAGAGACAAATAAATAACAGCAGATTCCATAAATTCACAAAAAAAACTTTGTGAAAATTTACTTGCATTTCATAGCGCACGGTGATACAATGCTAGCTGTATCTCTGTGCGCTTTTTTTCGGACTAACCCACCGAAAAGGGCCAAAATACAGGCGATACGGACACTCGCAGGCTGTTCATTTATGAA
The DNA here is from genome assembly GCA_902795835.1 of uncultured Lachnospiraceae bacterium. The sequence goes on from CADBNA010000325.1 coordinate 7,802, forward strand.
AGGAGGATGCTCACATGAAGGTAAGATCTTCTGTAAAACCGATCTGTGATAAGTGCAAAGTCATTAAGAGAAAAGGCAGTATCCGCATCATTTGTGAGAATCCAAAGCATAAACAGCGCCAGGGATGATCCCTCAACGATCCCTATTGCAGTTTATGCGAACTAATATTATAAAGTGAGACCTGACTGGCTGCGTCAGGATGCCTCCGGCGGATCATACGCAGGAGCGTAAGATCCCTTATAATATTACTTAAAACTCTCATGTACGGCTGCCCTGCCGGATGTGGGAGAAAGGCCGTTCATCGTCGTGCGGCTGGATGCAGAAAGCATCCCATTTAAGCTAGTATCAAAATTGATCCGACATTCCAGGGACTTGTACGGATCGCAACAGAAGGAGGAAATGCACATGGCTCGTATAGCTGGTGTAGATTTACCAAGAGACAAACGAGTAGAGATAGGTCTGACCTATATCTATGGCATTGGAAGAACTTCTTCCAATCGTATCCTTGCGCAGGCAGGCGTTAACCCGGACACCCGCGTCAGAGATCTGACCGATGAAGAGGTCAAGAAGATCGCGACCGTCATCGATGAGACCCAGACCGTAGAAGGTGATCTCCGCCGTGAAACCGCTATGAACATCAAGCGTCTCCAGGAGATCGGCTGCTACCGCGGTATCCGTCATAGAAAAGGACTTCCGGTTCGCGGCCAGAAGACCAAGACGAACGCGAGAACCCGCAAGGGCCCGAGAAGGACTGTAGCAAACAAGAAGAA